>PLWR01000669.1 GCA_003165615.1 Acidobacteriota bacterium
AGGGCATCTCTTTCCAGGGCCGCAATCTGGGCACTGCTTATCAGGTCTGGAAAAGGATGCTGGGCGATCGCGTCATGATCATGATGGGCATGTCGGGCGCCATGGTGCCCGCCGGGATGCGGCGGCTGGTGGTTTACATGGTCAAGAATCGCCTGATCGATTGCCTGGTCACCACCGGCGCCAACCTCTTTCACGATATTCATGAAACGCTGGGCCGGCTGCATTTTCAGTGTTCACCCAACATTGACGATGTCCACCTGCAAAAACACCTGATCGACCGCATGTACGATACGCTGGCTGACGAAGAGGAATTTCGCGATGCCGACGCCATGATCGGACGCTTTGCCGCCACCCTTGATCAAACGCGCCCTTACACCACGCGCGAATTTCTAAACCTGCTGGGTAAGGAATTGGCACGGGGCGCCAAGGAAGATGGTATCGTCACGGCGGCGTACCGGGCGGCCATTCCCCTCTATTGCCCTGCGGTGGGCGACTCCTCCATCGGCATTGGCATTGCCGAAAACCGCCACCAGGGAAAGAACACCTTCACCTTTGACGTCATCGGCGACGTGCTGGAGACCGCGCACCTGGCCGGCGACGCACCCAACAGCGGCGTGATTTATTTCGGCGGTGGCACTCCCAAGAACTTCGTGCAGCAGACGGAAGTCACGGCGGCGTTCATGCGCAACTCCACCGAAGGGCACAAGTATGCGATCCAAGTCGTAACCGACTCCCCGCATTGGGGCGGGCTCTCAGGCTGCACGCTGGAAGAAGCGCAGAGCTGGGGGAAAATTGCTCACGACGCCAGCATGGTCACCGTGCACTGCGATTCCACCATCGCCATGCCCGTCCTGGTTTCAGCGTTCTCTGAAAATACCACGCTCATCCGCAGCCGCAAGAAACCAGTATTTTCCCTGGGGCGGGAACTCAAGTTTTCGTTTCCGAAGTAGCGCCGGGCTTTACAGGCTGCGGAAGGCGCTACGAGGAAGTGTAGCGCATCAGACCTGTTTTGCAGGTCCGCGCTTTGGAGTTCCTGCATTTCTGATGGGCCCCCCGCGTCAAGCCATTTAAGAATGTAACTTTGGTAGTGACTCATTTTGAGGTGCCACGGGCGTCCCGCCCGTGAAGGGACACGGCCAAGATGGCCGTGGCACCTCAAAATGAGTCACCACCGTAACTTTCGCCCCCTTGACTAAAACTAAGGGTAAGGATATGTTGACGCTTCGATTCAGTGTGACCTGCATAAGTATTTCTGATAACCGGAAGAAATCTTTTTTATGGAGGGAGTATGAACCCGAAGGCAGTGTTAGAGTTCGCCGCAGCCAATAACGTCAAGATGGTCGATCTTCGCTTCACCGATTTGCCGGGTCTGTGGCACCACGTTTCCTATCCACTTCATGAATTGGAAGAGGCCTCCTTTGAGGAGGGATTCGGCATGGATGGCTCCAGCATCCGAGGTTGGGCCGCCATTCATGAAAGCGACATGCTTCTGGTGCCTGATCCGAACTGGTACACGCTCGATCCTTTTACCGATACACCCACCCTCTCGATTATTTGCGACGTGGTGGATCCGGTCACCAAGCAGCATTACGTTCGGGACCCGCGCAACATTGCGAAGAAGGCCGAGACCTATCTTGCCTACACGGGCATCGCCGATAAGGCTTACTTCGGCGCGGAAGCGGAATTCTTCATCTTTGACAACGTCCGCTTTGATCAGGCCCAGCAACACGGCTATTACTTCATTGACGCCGAGGAGGGCCGCTGGAACTCCGGCCGCGAGAAGGACAACCTTGGCTACCGGCCGCGTTACAAGGAAGGGTACTTCCCGGTTCCGCCCACCGATCATTACCAGGACTTGCGCAGCGAGATGGTCCTGACGATGGAAAAAGTGGGACTCGACATCGAGTGTCATCACCACGAAGTGGCCACCGGCGGCCAAGCGGAAATTGACCAGCGCTTCAACTCCCTGGTGAAATCCGCGGATGGAATGATGATTTTCAAGTACGTCGTCCGCAACGTGGCCAACCAGTATGGCAAGACGGTGACTTTCATGCCCAAGCCGATTTACCAGGACAACGGCTCCGGCATGCACACTCACCAAAGTTTGTGGAAAGATGGCAAGCCGCTCTTCGCCGGTGACCGCTATGCGGGCTTCAGCGAAATGGGCCTGCACTATATTGGCGGCCTGCTGAAGCACTCGCCGGCGCTGGCCGCGTTGATTGCCCCCACTACGAATTCTTACAAACGCCTGGTGCCAGGGTTCGAAGCGCCCGTCAACCTTGCCTACTCACGGCGCAATCGCAGCGCCGCCTGCCGCATTCCCATGTATTCGGCCAATCCCAAAGCGAAACGGGTGGAATACCGGCCCCCGGATACCTCCTGTAATCCCTACCTGGCCTTTGCCGCCATGCTGATGGCGGGGCTGGATGGAGTGGAAAACAAGATCGATCCCGGCGAACCGCTGGACAAGGACATCTACGATCTCGGCCCCGAGGAGATGAAAGCGGTACCCTCGATGCCCGGTTCGCTGGAGGAGTCGCTCCGCGCCTTGGAGAAGGACCACGACTTCCTGCTCAAGGGCGATGTCTTCAGCGAGGAACTGATCGAAACCTGGATCGAGTACAANNACGCGCCCGCACCCGTACGAGTTCGCGCTGTATTACGACATTTAAGCGCAAGTGGCGTTTTTTCAAGTAGTTGAAGAAGCGCCATAAAAATTTGGCATACTTTTGGCATACTCGGCGATTTTCCCTCCTGCGGGCCAGTATCTAGGGTCTTGGGAGGAAAGCCGAGATGCAAGACGTAGCGACCAACACCGGGGCTGAACATCCTCCAGCCCCGGTTTCTTCTTCCGCTAAGACTGTCGGTGTCTTCGTTCGCCATAGCAACGCTTGCAAGGACAAGCATCGGGGAGGTGAGTGGCGAAAGTGCCGCTGCCCGAAAGGTCTCCTCGTCTACGAGGGCCAAGGCTCAGGTGCAAATCGAAGGGTAAGCCCCAAGACCCGTTCTTGGGAACAGGCGGAAAAATGGTGGCGCAGAAATACCGGACAGAAACCGTGTATGGCCTCAGCAGCCTCCCCGCCGAACGCGCCACCCCGGCACGCTTACTGGCGTTGAGCCGCGGCCATTGGACGATCGAGAATCGCCTCCATGGGGTGCGCGATGTGACCTTCGATGAGGACCGCTCGCGCGTCCGCACCGGAGCCGGCGCGCAAATGATGGCCTCGCTTCGTAACTTGGCCATCTCGCTCCTCCGCCTCGCCGGTGCCCGCTACATCGCTCCGGCGCTCCGCCACTGCGCTCGCTCCGATCCCCAGACACTACGCCTCATCGGCCTGCGACTTTGACGGTACCCTGGCCCGTATTCTTACTTGCTTTTACCCCGCCCGAGGGGGATGGTATACTTCGTCAGTTGTCTTGCAATCGAATAGGGGGCCGGTAGGATCATGTGGGGATTGATAAGCTGGTTCCAGAAGGAGGTTTGGCCTCATGTCGTGGGAAATGGGAGCAGTCCGTGTCATATTTGTTATCATCATAACTGCTGCGGCGTCGCATCTTCGTCCTTTTGGCTTGTCCGAAATCAGGTCTGTAGCATTAGGTTTAGTCCTGGGGTTATTCTTCATTTTCTTCGAAATACGGCTGGAGAAAGCGAGCCTGAAGCGTCTGCTGGGGGCGGCGTTCGGTTCAATTCTGGGCATTCTCGGCGCCCTCATGATCAGCCATTTGCTCAGCCTGACGGCGATCGACAAAACCGCAAATTCATTTTTTCAAGTAACCTTGCTGCTGTTGATGGCCTATGTGGGATTGGTGTTGGGCGCCAATAAGGGTGAGTTGCTCAACTTGGGGGCGCTCGGCGGACTTTTCACCACGGAAAAGGTTGCGCGCAAGAATTTCAAAATTCTCGACACCAGCGTCATTATTGACGGCCGCATCGCTGACGTTTGCGAAACAAGCTTCATTGACGGGATGCTCATTGTCCCCCAGTTTGTGCTGCGCGAACTCCAGTTGGTGGCAGACTCTTCCGATCCCATGAAGCGCAATCGCGGGCGAAGGGGGTTGGACATCCTTCAGCGCATGCAGAAGATGAGCAACATCACGGTGCAGATTGTGGAGGAGGATTTTCCCCAGGTCCGCGAAGTCGATCTGAAGCTCATCGAACTGGCGCGCCTTTACGAAGGGAAAATCGTCACCAACGATTTCAATCTGAATAAAGTTGCCCAGCTTCAGGGTGTGCCAGTGCTCAATATCAATGAACTGGCCAACTCCTTGAAGCCGGTCGTCCTGCCCGGCGAGATTATGCGGGTGTTCATTCTCAAGGAAGGCAAGGAATATAACCAGGGCGTCGCCTACCTGGATGACGGTACAATGGTGGTGGTGGACAACGCCAAGAAAATGATCTCCAAGACCATCGACATTTCCGTGACGAGCGTTTTGCAGACCACGGCGGGGAAAATGATCTTTGGCAAGTACGATGAACGGCGAGCTTTGGTCGAGACGGTTCACCAGTAATCACGAATTCACAATGCACGCAGGGCGACGGAGGCACGGAGTTCTCCGTCGCCTTTCTTTTCCTGCGCGGGCCCCGGGGTGGTTGCGAATTTCACGGCGTTGGAGCACGGGCCCATGACGCAGGCGGATAATCACGGAGACGGTATGAGCGTTTTAGCCATTATTCCAGCGGCGGGTACGGGCATCCGGATGGGCGGAGCCACCCCCAAACAATTTCTTTCGCTCGAGGGCATCCCCATTTTCGTTCACACCCTCAGGAAGTTTGCCGCTTCCGAAGCCATTGACGAGATTTTTCTGGGGGTGCGGCCGGAAGAAATGGATCGGGCCTTCCAGGAGATTGCCAAGGAAAGTTTTGCCAAAGCCGTGCGGCTGATGGCCGGTGGCGCGTCGCGGCAGGAAACCGTGGCCCGCTGCCTTGATCAGGCCGCGCCGGAAACCGACGTGGTGGTGGTCCACGATGCGGTGCGCCCCTTCGTGGATCTCGTCATGATTCAACAAATCGTTGACGCCGCGCGCAAAGACGGCGCGGTCATTCTGGGCATCCCCAGCGTGGATACGGTTAAGAAAGTGGAGCGGCTGACCATTACCGGCACCATCCCGCGCGAGCGTATTGTTCTAGCCCAAACGCCGCAGGCCTTTCGCTATGCGATTTTGCGCAAGGCCTTTGACCGCGCCCTGGCGGAAGGCTATTACGGCACCGATGAGTCCAGCCTGGTGGAGCACGACGGCTGCGAGGTGAAAGTTTTGATGGGCTCGGACCGCAATATCAAGATCACCAAACCCTCGGACCTGCCGCTCGCCCGCCTCTTCATCGCGCAAGAGCGCGAGCATATTTTGGAAGGCGTGTAATCGGGCAACCATGAAACCATCGAGCAAGAGGGAAAGAGGGGCAAGCAAGGATATTTCGCCCGCAACCGCCATCACCACCTCAGCACCAGAAGGCTTCATTCAGCACCGTAACCTACCCTTGAACAATTCACGCATCGGAATTGGAAACGATATTCATCGTTTAGTCGAAGGTCGCAAGCTGATCATCGGCGGCGTGCGTATTCCTTTCCCAAAGGGTCCCGACGGCCACTCCGACGGCGATGTGCTGGCCCATGCGGTTTGCGATGCTTTGTTGGGAGCCGCGCGCCTTGGCGATATTGGCCGGCACTTTCCCAACACGGCTCTCGAATGGCGAAACGCTTCCAGCCTGCTCTTTCTGCGCCATGTCCGCAAACTGCTGGACGCCGCGGGTTACAGCATCGTCAACATCGACGCCATTGTGGGCCTTGAGCGCCCCAAACTGGCCCCGCACATTCTTCCCATGGAAAAGAAAGTTGCCGCGGCTTTGGGTCTCAAGCCCGGCCAGATCAGTGTCAAAGCGAAGAGCGGCGAAGGTCTGGACGCCGTGGGCCGGGGCGAGGCGATCCGCGCGGATGCCGTGGCGCTGATCGAGGCCGGTTCTTGATGCGCCCGACTGGCGCTTGAACCTGCGCCGCTTTAATGGGATACTGTGCCGGTCATCAGAACGTAAAAGTGTGTTTACACTTGAGCGCGTTCGGTCCGTGCGGCATCAAAGGGTAGGATGGTCCGGCGGTTCCGTTGAACCTTGCCGCAGCATATCGATGACAGAGGAGAACGTATGGCAGACAAAGATGCTGGCCACTCAATGTTCGGTTTGAACGACGACGAGCCCACGCGGCAAGTCCCTGATCCCACGCCAACCCAGGGAACGACGCAGCCCGGCGCCCCACAATACGTTTATGTTCAGCAGCCACCGCAGCCTGCGCCTGCTTCTGGCGGCAAGATGCTGCAATGGCTGGTGGTGGTGCTCGCCGTCCTGGCCGTTGCCAACCTGGCACTCGTGCTGGTGGGGCGCTCGCAATTCAGTGACTTCGCCACCAAGCAGGCGGACTCCATCAATCTGCTGACGCGGCGTATGGATTCCAGCGACGAGCGTTACGCACAACTGCGCGGGCAATTCCAGGTGACCTCGGAAAAGCTTGGTCTGACGCAACAGGAACTCTCCCGCGCTCACGAACTGGCTCAGCAGGTCCAGCAGCAGCAGCAGACCGCGGTGAAGCAGTTGAACCAGGCCATCGCCCAGAAGGCCAGCGCCGACGAAGTCAACAAGCTTCAGTCTGACTCCAACAACAAGATCAACGGTCTGAATACGGATCTGGCCGGCACCAAGCAGGATCTGGCCAATACCAAATCCGAATTTACCAATGCCCTCACCGGGACCAAGGGTGAGTTGAACGGAGCGATTGCGCGCACCCACGACGAACTGGTCGCCCTGGCGCACAAGAGCGATCGCGACTATTTTGAATTTAGTTTGCCCCGCAAGAAGGCCCAGCAGAAGGTTGGGACTATTACTGTGGAATTGGAAAAGACCGACCCAAAGCGCAACGTCTTTAGCGTCAATCTCTCCTTTGATGACAAGGTCACCGAGCGCAGCAACAAGGCGGTGAATGAGCCCCTGTACTTCTACGTGCAAGGTGCCTCAAGCGCCCTGGAGCTGGTGGTGAACAAGTTGGGTAAGGATACAGTTTCAGGATATATCAGCACGCCCAAGGGATTCTTCCCCAGCACGACCAACGTTCTGGGTCAGCGTCCTGGAGCGTAAATTCGCGGGATTAGCGGCTGGGGGTTAGGGATTAGCAAGCGTAAATCCCTGATCCCCAACCCCTAACCCCCAAAACCTAACCCCTGATTTTCTTACTTGCTGCCGTTGCCCTCGGTGTGAAGGTCGAGCACCTTGGTCAATTCCTGTTCTGACCGTAGTCCCACCAATGTTTCCACCACGCTTCCGCCCTGCATCAAAATAAGAGTCGGAATGGACCTGATGGAAAACTTGTTGGCGATTTCAGGACACTCGTCCACATTCACCTTGGCGAACGTCACCTTCTCGCTGTACTGATCCGCCAGTCGCTCAAATGTTGGACCCAGCATCTTGCAGGGACCGCACCAATCGGCCCAAAAATCCAGAAACACCGGTTTGGCGCTGGACTCGAGCCCCTGCCAATCGGCGGCTTGTACATGTAGAACCTTATCCATAGTTTGTTACTTTGCCTCCAGCTGACTTAGATGCACCCCGAAACAATAGGATTCATGACAGGGTGGATTTGGGAAACCCCTTCGTCCCTTGGCATTTGGAAACCCGGGGATGTTTTTGTCATTTCCTGATTGTTTGCGCGCATCTTGGCCGTTTTCCTCATTCACCATGTTCCTCAAGACACCGTTTTCATTGGAACAAAACCGCGATGCTGAGGATGTGGAACTGAACCGGGACGCACAGCAGCGAGGAATGACTCATTTGGACACGCGTGGCAGCTCCAAAACAATAAATGCTCCTCTGTGCCATATTGAACAGACAACTCAAGCCTTCACCTGCCAGACTTTCTCCCGACTTGGGGGCGCGCAGAATCTGGGCCACGCCAAGCAACAGCCACACACCAGTGGCTTATCAATCGTTCCATTCTGGGGGGCGCTTATGTTCTAAGTCCACCCTCTGAGAATTTCACCATGTGCTTAGAAACGATTCAGATTCAAAGGCAATCGAACCCACCGAGTCATTCTGCCGAACACCCGAGTGAAACCGACTTTCTTTTGTGGCCTGCGGCAAAAAACCGCGCCCAAAGAAGCTGTCCGTGACAATTGCCAAGGAGTTTTCCATGCGCCTCTCGAAATGGGTTTGTCTTTCTTTGACGGCGTCATTGTTTTTCATTCTCAGCGGGTGTGGTGGCGGTAGCTCAAGCCCTGTGCCCCAGCCACCCTCGGCACTCAGCTACACTATTGCCATGGCGGTCTACACCCAGGGGACTCTCATTACGCCGAACATCCCCACCAGCAGCGGCGGAGCGGTGGCCTCGTATAGTGTCAGCCCCGCGCTTCCTGCCGGTCTAACCCTGAACACCATTACGGGCGTCATCACCGGAACGCCCACCGCCGTCACCGCCACGGCCAGCTACACGGTAACGGCTTCCAACTCCGCCGGCAGCACTACGGTGTCTTTGAGCATCACGGTGAATGTCGCGGCTCCGGCGGGTTTATCCTATACGACGGGCACAGCGGTTTATACCGTAGGAACGCCGATCCCGCCAAACAGCCCCATCAGCACCGGTGGGGCTGTAACCTCGTATGGTGTGAGCCCGTCTCTTCCGGCGGGCCTAAGCCTGGATGGCGAAACGGGTATCATCACCGGAACTCCCACTGCTGTCGCCGCCACGGCCAGCTACATGGTAATGGCTACAAACTTGACCGGCAACGCCACGGCGACTCTGACCATCACGGTCAATGCCGCTGGCGCGGGCGTGCAGTTCATTCCCAATTTGGACCAATGGATTACGCCGCTGGCGCCCACAGGTTCCCAGATGCAACCGCTGGTGACCCCATGGGTGGTAAACGGCAATCCCTGGCTGGCCGGGCAAGCGGTCTCAACCGCGGTGAGTGGGAACACACTGTTGGTTTTGACCAGCGGATTCAACCGTATCTTCAACGGCCCCGCCCTAAGCGACTTTGCCTTCGCGGCCGGGGGGAACGTGACCACCGCCGCGCCTCGGGCTGCCGGCGGGTACCCAGCCAACTCGCCTTCGAGTGAGTACGTCTTCATCTACAACATTTCAACAGGCGCACCGGTCTATCAGCAAAACGTGATGATCCCCAATTCCTATAACGGAATTGCGGTTGACCCCTCCGGCGCGGCCTTTTATGTGTCCAGCGGCATGGGTGACTTTCCCTGGGACAGCCGGGGCTATCCCTACAACCCCCCAGCAGACCCCCCTCAATATGACAATGTCCACGTCTTTACTCTGGGAGGCACCGGCGGCACGACCTGGGTGCCGGCGCCGTCGACCGTGGCGCCCGGGCCGGAGCTTCTCCTGAACCACAGCGGCGGAGGCGTTGGCCTTCCCGCGCCTTCCTCAACTCCCGAGTCAACCATTGTGACCAGCACGACCTACGTGCAGCCGTGCGCCGCCGGCGTGGCTGTATCCGGAGATGGCCAAACGATGGTGGTGGCGAATTATTACAACGACTCGATTACTGTGTTCACCGGCGGCTTGGGCGCCTGGACGCCGCTGAGCAGCCTCACGGCCGAGGAGCCTGGAGGACTGGAGAATGTTGGGGAACTCGACCTGCGTCCGGGCAAGGCCGCCAGTTCACCGCTGCCGGGCACCCCAGGCGGCGAATATCCGTTTTGGGTGGTGATCGCCCAGCCGACGCCACTGCCGCCGGGGAGCTCCACAACCACCTGGGCGTATGTCTCAAGCGTGCGCGACCGTGAAATCGATGTTGTGAATCTGAATGGGAGGACTCCGGCGGTGATAACCCGCATCCCGGTGAGAGGCCAACCCAACAAGATGACGCTGAACGCCGCTCAGACGCGCCTCTACGTGGCCGAAGACGAGTCTGATACGGTTGACGTCATTGACACCAATCCCAACGACACCACCAAGTGGAATACCGTCATAGAGACGATTCCGCTTATCGCTCCTCCCTCCATTGTGGCCACCACCATTCCCGCGCTGGCGAATTATACTGGGGCGAATACCAACAGCGTGACGCTTACGCCGGATGGGACGCAACTCTATGTGACCCTGGGCAATCTGAACAGCATCGCCTTGGTGGCGCTGACGGGAACAGATGAGAATGACAAGGTTGTGGGCCTCATTCCCACCGGCTGGTACCCGAACTCCGTGAGCTTCAGCCCCGATGGCAGTTGGGCGTATGTGGTTAACAGCAAGTCGCCGACGGGCCCGGATCCCATCTGGTGCTATGGCGCCGGCCCGGCGGGGTACCCCAATTGTATTACCATGAATGAGTGGAATCCCCAGTCGACCAAGGCCGGTTTGCAGAGCTTCCCCACCGCCACCTTGGCCACGCAGCTCCCGGCGCTGACGGCGCAGGTGCTTACCAACAACCGGTTATCCGTCACGGAGAGCGCCAGCGATGCCGAGGTTATGGCGGCCGTGCGGCAGGGCGTGAAGCACGTCATCTTTGTCCTCAAGGAAAACCGTACCTACGACCAGGTTCTGGGTGACTTGCCCGGCGCCAATGGCGATGCAAGTTTGGTTCAGTGGGGAAGCGCCGTCACTCCCAATCTGCACAATCTGGCGCAAACTTTCGTCACGCTTGATAACATCATGGCGAGCGCCGAAGTCAGCTTTGACGGCTGGGCGTGGAGCACTTCGGCTCGCGCTCCCGACGTCGTGGAACGCCAATTCCCGCTCTTTTACTCGGCACGCGGCATCAGCGAGGATGCCGAGGGTTTGAATCGCTATATCAACGTGGCGCTTCCGACTGTCGCCCAGCGCCTTGCCGCCGATCCCCTTTCCTCCAATGATCCGGATGTGTTGGCGGGCCAGACCGACGTGGAGGCGCCGGACGGACCTAACAATGAAGTGAATACCGGCTATT
>PLWR01000439.1 GCA_003165615.1 Acidobacteriota bacterium
GGATATGGGACCCATGTCCAAACGTTTCGAGCCCGGGGGGGTCTACGTGAACATCGCTATTGAGAGACCCGCTGGGCCTGTCCTGGAGGACACATGGATACAAATCGAATCTTCACAAACTTGTTTGGTGGATGGCTTACGACAGCGGACAAGGCTGCGGCCACCACCATCAATTACACCAAGTCAACCGTCATGCCCAGCTTCTCGGGGCTGACACGGAAAGCAACAATGGCAACAGGCAAGACCCTTCTCGCGGCTGGCTACAAGCTGGTCGATTGCTGCACCCGCAAGTGACCGCTTTTCCCCCGCATTAAATCTCAACTCGCCGAAGTCAACATTCCTTTCAATTCACTCCATTTCCCTTATCACACCGGAGGTGTGCCTTGAGAACCTATCAACCCGAACGTGCGTTGCTTGTTCCTGAAAACCGAAAAGAGAATCGCAGAGAACTGGCCGACATGCTCGGCCAAATCGCCATCGAGCGAGCAGCTCGACTGCCACCATCAATTCCCCAAGTTTCTCTCGAAGCGCAGTTCCAAGCAAGCATTCGCAAGATTCGTGAGGACGTCCAGCGTACCAAGGACGTTCAGTCTGCCCACATTCTGCGCTGGCTGCAAAGCTAAATACCTGTAAGTCCGGAAAGCCTTGGCTCTATGCCAAGGAGCAAGGGGCTCCCGCCTTAGCCCCCGCATTCCGGAATCCCACCTTAGCTCCTCTCGTCCGAGAGGAGACCCGAATCGTGAACACAAATCCCAAGCCCGTCTGGGGCCCATACCAGACAACTGGAGGCATTGTGAACTATCAACACCTGCATTATCAGTTTGCCGCTAAGCCATTTCAGCGGTGGCATGTAATTGAGGACAGAACCGCCCCTCGCGGTATGCGCTTCCGTCATGCGCGCCAGCCCGGTGAGAAGCCTGACCCCAAGGTGAACTTCGGGGTTGAGGAGCTGTCAGCTCGTCTTGAGCACGCTGGGGTGGAATACATGCGCATTGCGCTCGGTAACGATTCGAAATCGTTTGCTCTGGCGGAAGTATTACTCACCTACGGGATGCAGGGAGAAACTCCCGAAGATGGGAATTGGTATCCGGTCATTCCCTGGGTCCGTGACGACGGCTTCTACGCGGTGTGCCTACGAGAACCGATGCTGTACCAGGACGCCTGCCGTCTGTTTGGCTTCGACATCCCGACCGGGAAGCCCAGCGTCCCCAAGCGCATCAAGCGCGATGTGGCGCGGGGCCGCACCAGCCTGTTCGGCGAGCTGCTGGAAACACGTGAGCTCAATCAGTGGGACTCTCTTCACACCGTGATGCTTGCCGATGGCAAGACCACCTTTGAAGTGGCTACCTACAATCCCGGCAATCGCTGGCCGGAGGCCTGGACTTCCGGAGCAGCGCTGGCCTCTCCGCGGGGCGGCGCCATCCTCACCGGGCATCCGGTCAAGGTCGGTGACCTTATCCAGATTACCGGCGCCATGCCCAACGGCCAAATCAAAGGGAACTGCCTGATTTGGGATATCGAGCATGATTTGGTGGTCTGGGACGTGAAGCCGGAGTTGCGGGCCTGGCAGGGACAAATCTATTTGAGTGTTCTCAATGAACTCCACGGCAGCCCCGCCAACCTCGACGTCCAAACCGCCTCCAACCTCGACCTGGCCAAGGTGCGTGACCACAAACTAATTCAGTACCTCTGTCAGCAATACGCCTGCGACGTGTTCGACTTGATGCGGGACGATGAACGAGTCAAGGAGGAAATCGGGTTCTACAACCCCGCAGCATGGGCCGATGAAGACGGTAATCCGGTAATCAACGAGAATCGCTGGAAGCTCTGGCGGATGTATTCCGCGGGCCTGCCGGCGATGCAGTTCCGGAACTGCCGTGATGCCTTCTACCGCACCCAGATGGAATCGCCCGAAAACAATAATCCTGACCGCTTTCGGATTCGCTTCCGGGAGCCGCAGGACCTCATGACGGTCAAGCCCGAAGAGTTGGCCGGAGCGGCCGTGCGAAGGTATCTCTTCCCCGAGCCGTTTGTCTTTGACAGGTAAGGCTACCCGCATTGGGAACGTTCCACGTTACCTGATGTCAATTCGGTGTATCTGGGCGGGTTCGATGGCGAATTCATCTCGCTGAGGAACCCCAATGCTTCGCATAAAGAATCGGGAAAGCTGCGGGGACGTCGGCTTCAGCGCTTTGCTGATATCGACCGGGGAGCCGTGATGTTCGTGCATCTCGGCTTCGCAGCAAGTCCGGAAGGCACCCCTGGTATGGCCAAGAGCTTCAACGGTGCTGACTTCGATGATTCCGTGCTGGCCTTGCTAGACACGGAAATCGTCCAGCACTGGAAGACCCTGCCCGCGTATCCATGGGCCGTGGGCACGCCAACCGAGGTAAAGGTCATCGACGACGGTGATGCCCTGTTTCAAAGGCATCCCAGAGTCAGGTCTTACGACGGTGATTATGTGTACTGCATGCTGTTCGACGCCAAGCGAGGTCAGACGGGCATCGGATACGTGGTTAATGCCATCACCTGGTTCAACCTCCTCTGGCTCCATCAGGAAAGCATCCTGGCGGAGCTTCGGGCGATGCAGCCGAGCTCCCAGGTCGAAGCGGCTATCCGTTGGATGGAGCAAGACCTGCCCAAGAGCCGGATGCCGATGGTCGCCTCACGCCTGGAGGAAATCATTGACGCCATCAAGCTGAACCGGAGTTCGATTGATTGGGCGAGCGGCATAATCACGGAGTTCCGGGAGACCTGCCCCGTAGCACCGAAGTTCTGGTGGCAAGGTGGCTACCAGGGCCAGGGTCGCATTCCTCGTGACCGCATTGAGAACGGCAATGAGCCCATTCCAGTCACCACGGCCATGGATGTGGCCAGGGAGCAATGGATTGAGCTCTTCCAGAAGGCACGCCGGTTCGCCGACAAAGAAAGCTGGCGGCACTGCTGGCGAGTACCACCAGAAATCCGCAGCTTCCCAACTCGCCCAGAGGCCGCAATCGCGGCACGGGACTTCTGGATGTTCTATAACCGTACCCGCGAAGCCAAGAAGGCGGAATTCCTCAAGGAGGGCAAGGACCATCGCGGCAAGAAGGTCACGACCGAGCAAGACGCCGGGATTGCCGCTTACCTCTATGCGGAGGAGGATATCCACGACCGCATTAAGGCCAGCGGGATGTATCTCGATATTTATGCGGAACTGGTCAAGCTGGTCTTCGACAGGGGAGTGACCCTGGAACCACCACGCAATCCCGATGGCACGGTAAAGCCCATAGCGGATGGCATCCTGGGTGGGCCACACACCCTGGACGGGCTCCTGGATATCGCCAGAGCTGCTGGCGTGACTCGTTCCCACGTGCCTTTGACTTGGGAGTCCGCCCGAGTACGCGAGGATTATGGCAACCTGAACCTCGATATCGTCGTGGAAGACACGCTGGTGGGGATAGCAGGGAGCACGGCCAACTGGATTGGCATTGTGGATCTGCCCGACGGCCAATATCGTATGGAGCATGGTCTGGTGGTCACGGAGGACACTATTGAAGTTCAGCCGCAAGAACCTGCCGTAGCTCTCGTGGCCGTGAATGGCTTCGAGCAGCGGTTGAAGGACCAGAGGCTTCACCAGGAAGGCCGCCAGAGGATTGAGGCCGAACTCAAGGCCTTCCGGGCTCAGGTTTGCAATGGCGTGACCATCAAGCCGGTCACCTATCGCAATCCCCAGAGCCAGGAAGACGAGGCCGCTGCGGAGGTGTTCCTGGAAGGGACTTCCGAGCCACTTGGCTGGATATCCCACGAGCATCTCCCTGCCGTTACTGGTGAACTCACCGGGGTGCTGGTCTCAGGCGGTCAGTACACGCTCAAAGTCCTATGCCCACTCGACCAGGGCGTTCGCCCTGCCCGACCTCTGGGTGTAAAGAATGTCCCGATAGCGATTGAGGATGACCCGATACCCGATGCGGATTATTTCCCGACACGGAACCGACAAGGAATGTGGCTGGAGGTAGTAGACGGCTGGCAGTACAAAATCAACCACGGGACAGCCAGACAGAGCGAACTCGATAAGTGGAAAGCCCGGGCTGGCAGCCCAGTGACTATCAGACCAACCACTTTTGTAAGGGCTGGTGTACCTGAACCCGCAGTGGCGGTGTATCTGGATGGCCACGCAGAGCAGTTTGGCTGGATAGCGAAAGCGTTTCTACCATGGGTTAAAGAGGAACTCCATGGCTACCTAGTACATCGTTCGATTAATGATT
>PLWR01000135.1 GCA_003165615.1 Acidobacteriota bacterium
ATCTCAACCCCTATGTCGCCCACCCTTCCTGGACTGGCGAGTTGCCGACCGCGTCAAAAAAAAGGCACTCGGTCGGTGCGATTATCTGCTCGATACCAACGACGCAGCCGCCCCCAAGCTGGTTCGCGGTGACATATTCCGCGCTGCCCTCCGTCTCGCCGTTGGTCGTCCCTTTCGCGTGGTGCCCTTCTTCGACCCAGGCCCATGGGGCGGGCAGTGGATGCGCCGTGTGTGCCAACTCGACGATGGGCCGCCGAATTATGCTTGGTGCTTTGATTGTGTGCCCGAGGAGAATAGCCTGCTCCTTAACTTCGGGGGCATTCGGGTCGAGGTTCCAAGTCTTGATCTTGTGTTCTGCCACCCTCGCGAACTACTCGGCGATGCCGTCCATGGACGCTTCGGCACCGAATTTCCCATCCGTTTTGACTGGCTCGACACGATGGAGGGCGGCAACCTTTCACTCCAGGTGCACCCCTTGACGGAATATATTATCGACAAGTTTGGTATGGCCTACACGCAAGACGAGAGCTATTACCTGCTCGATGCCGCCAAAGACGCCCACGTCTATCTCGGAGTCCGGCGCAATGTGGATCGCGCGGAGATGATCCGTAAGCTCGTAAGCAGTCAGGACAAAGGCGGCTGGTTTGAGGCTGAGCAATACGTGAACAAGTGGCCGGCGCGGAAACACGACCACTTCTTGATTCCCTCCGGAACGATCCATTGCTCAGGTAGAAACAGCATGGTTCTCGAGATCAGCGCAACGCCTTATATCTTCACATTCAAGCTCTGGGACTGGGGCCGCCTCGGGTTAGATGGCCAGCCGCGTCCAATCCACCTTGAGCATGGGATTGAGAACATCCAGTGGGACCGCGACACAGACTGGGTGCGGCAGAATCTCATCAACCGCGTTGAATGCCTTTCCGAGGGACAGGGCTGGCGAGAGGAGAGAACCGGCTTACATGAACGCGAATTCATCGAGACACGGCGGCACTGGTTCACTGAGGCAGTCTCACACGATACGTGCGGCGGCGTGCATGTCCTGAACCTAGTCGAGGGCGAGCGGGCTATCGTTGAAAGTCCGTCTGGTGCGTTCGAACCGTTCGAAGTTCATTATGCAGAGACGTTCATTGTTCCGGCTATGGTTGGCGCTTACACCATTCGGCCTACTGGCTCCGCGCGAAAAAACCCATGTGCAACGGTAAATGCTTCTGTGAGGACGGGGGCATGAGTTTCAATCCAGGGCTTGATATAAGACCCGTGGGGTACCCGCTTGGGTTTTCCTATGGACCAGGAACGTTCGGGCCCGAGCCCGAAGTGCGGTGCCTCGAGGCGATTCGTGCGAGCCTGCGTGATGCCGAGTGCAGTGGTCCAGACCCAGTGTACGCAATCGCCATGGACGTTGGGACAGTCGAGCATGAAGCGGAATTGAGGCGGCGAATGCTTCTATTTGGTCTGGTGACCTTCGCCGCAGGGCAAATCGGAAGTGATCCGGTTCGTAGCCAGGGCCACGTGCACCGCGTCTCAGGTCACAGCAGGTGGCGCCCGCCGGAGGTGTTTGAAGTCTGGACTGGTACCGCGTACATCTATATGCAGGAGTTCGCGGCCGACGACCCCGGCCGCTGCTTCGCCGTAATCGCCCGACCGGGCGATGTTGTCATCGTTCCCCCGGGGTGGCCCCACGCAACGATCAGTGGTGAGCCTAAAGAGCAGTTGACTTTCGGTGCCCTTTGCGATCGCGAGTATGGCTTCGAATACGATGAGGTGCGGAAGCGGCGTGGTCTGGCGTGGTACCCCGTGCTGAACAGCGCTGGGGACATCACTTGGGAGCCGAACCCGGCATATCGACTTGGCCTATTACGTATTTGCAAACCCCGGGCCTACGACGAATTCGGAATCATTCCCGGAGTACCGCTCTATGAGCAGATCGTGGAGGATTTCGACTCTTTCCAGTGGGTTTCGAAGCCGTTCCTCGCCGAACCGCTCTGGGAGAACTTCGAACCTTGAACAAAGGCCAGTGGTGCCAGAGGTGGTAATCTCATTTGGCCCGCCCCTTTTGCGCCGCAGGTGATGAGCTAAGAAGGGAAACGTGAACGAGGCGGAAAGGAGGTAAGCGCATGGAGGCTCGACTGGCAGCAGGCTGCGCTCTCGGGATCGACATCGGAGGAACCGCAACAAAAATTGGGATTGTTACGCCCGGCGGGATTGTAAAGTCGGTTGACTCCGTACCAACCATCGGCGATCCAAACTTGTTTTTGAAGCGGGTTTTCGACACCGCCATGCGGTTACGAGCCACTTTGAACCTTGAGATCGTTGGAGTGGGTATCGCTGTTGCAGGGTTCCTTGATGAAAACCGTAGTACCATGACTTTCAATCCCAATATCCCCTGGCTGGAGCATTTCCCCTTGCAGCAAGCGTTTGGGGAGCGTTTCCAGTTGCCGGTGCTTCTGGAGGTTGATTCGAACGCCGCTGCGCTGGCAGAGTACCGTTACGGAGCAGGCCGCGGCGCGCGGCGTTTGTTGTGCCTTTGTATCGGGACTGGAGTGGGCGGCGCCATGGTGGTCGATGGTGCACTGGTTCGGCTAGCACACCAGTGCATTGGAGATCCCGGCCACGTTCTGGTCTTGCCTGACGGACCGGAATGCACCTCTGGCTGTCACGGCTGTGCAGAAGCTCTGGTTTCCGCGCCCGCGATCATGGAACGTGCTTGCAGTGCTCTGGCGAGCGGATCCCACTCGGTGCTCTCCAGCCTGCACTACCGGCCAAGTGTTAAGGAAATCATCGAAGCTGGGCGTCAGGGCGACGCACTCGCGAGGAAGGTTCTGGGCGAGACCGGCGTATGGCTTGGGGCGGCCATCGGGTCACTGGCGGCGATTTTCTGCCCGGATCGAGTCGTGGTAGCAGGTGGCGTAGCCGAGGCGGACGGATTGTTGCTAAAACCGGCTGAGGCGCGATTTCGCTCGCAGACGGGAGTACCGTATCATACCGGTGTCGAGCTTTGCAAAGCATACCTAGGGTGGCAAGCAGGCATGGTGGGCGCCGCAAGTGCCGTCTGGGTGGGTCGGTGAAAAACTCGACCCCGGGGTGTATTACCCGGTTTCCGCGGTATTACGCTTTTGCCTATGACAGGGACCCGAGGGCCATCGCATTTCGCAGGATAACCTCTGGCGCCCATGAGAGCTTTTGGGGTTTCTTCAGCGCGCGGATGAGCGCCCTAAGAGACGATGTTCTGGGCTCAGGTTTGGGCAAACTGCTTCCTCAAACGATACACAAGGACCGGCTTATATCTTTGGCGGTATCGGACTGCATTGGGGAGTCAAGAGATAGTACCAGTGGGTAACCATGCTTACACGGAAGTGAAGATCAAGGGATCTTCCAGGAGCTGTCCATGAAAAACTGCCTTCGCATCGCATCTCTTATCCTCAGCCTTCTCATACCGGTTGCCACGAAGGCCCAGACCACGTTTTCTCTTCATGACGGCGACCGGGTGATTTTTTATGGTGATAGCATCACCGACCAGCGGCTTTACACCCTTTATGTTGAGACTTACCTCGTGACGCGTTTCCCCCGGCTCAACGCCACCTTTGTGCATAGCGGCTGGGGTGGCGACCGTGTTTCCGGCGGAGGCGGAGGGCCCATCGACGTGCGGCTGGAACGCGATGTCGTTGCCTACCGGCCGACGGTGGTGACCATCATGCTGGGGATGAATGATGGCGGCTATCAGGCGTTTGACCAGGCGGCCTTCGCTCAATACACTCAGGGGTACCAGCACATCGTGGAATCGCTGCAGAAGTCCCTTCCTCAGGTTCACTTGACCCTGATCCAGCCCTCGCCCTTTGACGACGTGACCCGCCCACTGTCTTTTGAGGGAGGTTACAATGCCGTGCTCATTCGTTACGGGGAGTGGGTGAAGGATTACGGCCGGCGGGTGGGCGCCACCGTGGCGGATTTGAACACGCCGGTTGTAGCGCTGTTGCAAAAAGCCTACGGTGTCTTTCCAAAACTTTCGCAAGAAATCCTGCCCGACCGGGTGCATCCGGGCCCGGAGGGTCATCTAATTATGGCGGAGGCCCTCCTTAAAGCCTGGAATGCGCCCGCCACCGTGACCACGGTGGAAATCGACTCGGCAAGAAAGCGCGTCGTCAACGCGACAAATACCGAGGTCAATGGCCTGGCCTCCCGCGACAATGGCCTGACCTGGAAGCAAACCGACAAGGCACTGCCCATGCCCTTCGATGCGAGCAACCCCATGACGGCCCTGATGATGCGGTGCTCGGATTTCATTCAAGCATTGGACCAGGAACCCCTGCGGGTGACCGGCCTCAAGGCTGAGCGCTATACCCTGAAAATCGATAATGAAAGTGTCGGCACCTTCACTGCGGCGCAACTCGCGGAGGGAATTAATCTTGCGGAGCTTTCCACGCCCATGAGCAAGCAGGCGATGACGGTCGAGACCTTGACCGAGAAACATAACACCGTCCACTTTGTCCGCTGGCGGATGATTCAAGTGCCATTCACCGGGGTCTCCGCGCCCCATCTCCAAACGGCCCTGGACGATTTGAATGCCCTGGATGGCGAACTCGTGGAGGAGCAGCGCGCCGCGGCGCTGCCCAAGACTCGCACGTATGAACTGATTCCGCAGTAGCGCACGATTTTTGAGCCAGAACTTGCCGATGTGTGTGGCGCATCCATAATCACTCCGGCTCCGCCAGGATCTTAAACGCATACGCCTGCGGGCACGGTTTATGCTCGGCAAGGGAGGGAGGAATCACGACGTTCAGCGTCGCGCCGTCTTGCCGCCAGGCCAGGGGTTGGTCCACTCCGAGCATCAATATTTGTGATCCCTTCACGGCGCGCACCGAATGTGTGGCGAAGGTTTCACCAGGCCAGCCGATGCTGATCGCGTACACGTACCGGCCGTCCTTGCTGGAAGTGAACCAAACATTTTCACCCTCGCGAAATATCTTGCGCGGCCGAGTGTTGTAGATCGCCTCGCCATTCACGCGCAGCCAGCTTCCGGCATACTTCAAGCGTTCCACCATTTCCGGCGGCCACTCGCCATTGGGCATCGGGCCGAAGCCGACTTCAAAATTTCCCCCTTTGGCGGTAATTCCGATGAGGCTTT
>PLWR01000496.1 GCA_003165615.1 Acidobacteriota bacterium
TCCGACTTCTCCACGTGGTCCACCAGGGACTTGGGAACAGAGAGTTCACCCCCCTCAACTTCATAGGTAACTTGTTTCTCGTCCTCTTTGGTAACTTGGGCAACAATCTTCCGGCCGTTCTTTAGATAGATAACATCCGCAGACAACAGGGAGGGAAACAGCAGAAGGACACACACCAACCCGCAGCCCCATGCAGCTTTCCCGTGGGGTGCGAAGCGCTGGCGAATCTCGGGGCGGCCTGTCATCGTGCTCGCATCATACAACAGGGCTCCGCACTCCGTCGAGTTGAGCACGGCCAACTTCCGGGTTACAGTAAGGCAGGGGATTTAAGTAGATTCAAATTGCCTCTCCCCTCGCCCCTTTGGGGGAGAGGGGCCGGGGGTGAGGGGGTCGAGTTGGGGCCAGCCAGCTTATGTGAACAGTATTGGGGTTAAATGAGGCTTCGCATGGGGATTTCGCTTGCACAGATTTTCCGGATGACTCGCAAGTTCGCGCTACCCACGTTCTGGTTGCTCGCCTGCTCGCTTCAGGCCGCCCCCGGCGCGGCGCAACCATCCCCGGAGCCCCTCGAACTGCTGAAGCAATTGAACAGCGTCACCCTGGATCCCACCCAAATCTATGTGATTCGCGACGCCCACATTACGCGGTCGCGAATGAACCTGTATCTTAATCGCGGCTTCATCGCTTTCATGACGCCGGTCATGGGCGAGGTCACCGGGGCCGTTTTCTGGGGGGAAGGTGAAGTTTTGATGATCCCGCCCGACCGGGCGGAGAAGCGGAACCTAGCCCAATTCACGCGGACGCCCATCCTGGAAGAGAAGATCACATCCGCTTACATCCGGTTCACGGACCACACTGCCCAGGAATTGATGGCGGCATCGCGCCCGCCTGACCCGGATGATCCCGAGCAGCCTGGCCCCGTTGTGGATAGGTGGGCTGCCGTGGCCCAGCCGCCGAATCTTGAAACCTCCGTGCGCATTCTCACGGATCTGCTCGGCGATCGCAGCCACCCCTATTTTTACGCCCATGTGAACGGAGAAAACCTGGGAATATTCGACATGGTTAACGACGAGCGCCTGGCCGAACCCTTTTCCATTGGTTCACTACGGAATGTTGGTTCCAAAGTCTTCAACGATGTCTGGTGTTCCTTCCCCACGCACAGTTCGCAGGCCGGCGTGGCTGCGTCGTTGGAGGAGACCGCAAAGGCGCTGGCATACACCCTGGACGTTCACATTCACCCCGACCACAGTCTGGAAGGCCGGGCGGAGATTCAGCTCGAATCCCGTTCGGCGCAAGATAGCGTGATCTCCTTTGCGCTCTCACGCTGGCTCGCGGTCACGGGAGTTGAGGACGATCGCGGGCACAGCATTCCCGTGATCGGGGGCCAATCGCCGGGAGGGAATCCGGCGGGGGCGCGCGCTTACGATCACGTCGATGTCGTGCTGCCCCACCCCTACGCCGCCGGCGAACGCTTTCGCTTGATTTTCAAGTATCGCGGCAACGTTATCGCCGACGTCGGGAACGGAGTGCTGTTCGTTGGGGCGCGGGGAAGTTGGTACCCCAACCTGGATTTCGGCCTTCCCAGCCATTACGACATGACTTTTCACTACCCGCGCAAGCTGGTGCTGGTGGCCACGGGCGCCCGCGTCGAGGAGAAGACTTCAGCGGACGAGTCGGAGAGCCGATGGCGGTCAGACGGCGTCTTCCGCATGGCGGCCTTTAACCTGGGCCCCTACGTCTCTACGGAGCGGAGGGCGGGCAAGATGAGCGTCACGGTTTATGCCACACGGGGAGCGGAAAGTTCGCTGGAAAAACGGCATGACGCGGAGCACGCCGCGCCCCTGGCCGGTCTTGGACCGCGCCTGAGAGCAATCAATCCGCTACCCGTGGAGCCCTTGCCTCTCTCGCCCTCCGCCCTGCTGGGCAACGTTGCCGACATTGCCTCGCAGGCCCTGCAATACTATGCCAGCCTGTTCGGCCCCTATCCTTATCCCCGTTTGGCCATCGCGCAAATCCCCGGGAACTTTGGCCAGGGGTGGCCGGAACTTGTGTATCTGTCCACTCTTTCCTTCCTGCCTAAAACCGAACGCGCAGAGATGGGCGTGAGCCGGGGAGGGGCAGACCCGCTGGGGCCGGTCATCATCGCCCATGAAATTGCTCATCAGTGGTGGGGAAATCTCCTGGGTTGGGAGACCTATCACGACCAGTGGCTTTCGGAGGGACTCGCCAGTTACGCGGCAGCGCTTTTCCTGGCGCAGGGCAAGGATGGCAGCCACGAGTTCCGCGACCTGCTGCATCGCTACAAGGGCGATTTGCTGGCCAAAACCAGTGAGGGCGCGACGGTTGAATCGGGGGGCCCCATTTGGCTCGGGCAAAGGCTTTCCAGTTCCCTGGATCCGGAGGGATACTCCAACATCGTTTACAAAAAGGCCTGCTGGGCTCTTCACATGCTGCGGGGGTTGATGACGGATCCGAAGACGGGTTCGGACGCCCGCTTCTTCCGCATGTTGCGCGACTTCGTTGCCCATTACCAAGGTCAGTCGGTCTCCACCGAAGATTTCATTCATCACGCGGAAAAGTACATGACCGCGGAAAGTGACCTGGAACATAACCGCAAACTCGATTGGTTCTTCAACGAGTGGGTCTACGACACGGGGATTCCCACCTACACTCTCAAGTCGGAGGTCCGCGCGCTCGCCACCGGCCAATACCTTATACAAGGGGCCATCACACAGAACAATGTTCCCGAGGATTTCGAAATGCCGATTCGTGTGGTCGCTATCTATGCAAGAGACAAGCGGGTGACGCTGGGACAGGTGGTGGTGGGCGCGAGCGGAGCGCACTTCAAATTCACCGCGCCGCGAAAACCCCTGCGTGTGATGATTGATGAGGATAATTTGTTGGTCGTGGTGCGCTGACTGCGATCCCGGATTGCCAGGACCGCACCAGCGCCGTATTGAATCCCCAATCCAAAATCCAAAATCTAAAATCGACTTATCCCGGCGGCCAGTGAAACGTGCGCCCTCCCAGCACGTGGACATGCAGGTGGAACACGGATTGTCCCGCCCATGTGCCGTTGTTGATCACGGTGCGATAGCCCCTCGATTCCAGTCCCCGCTCCCGCGCCAGTTGCGCCGCCACCAGAAAAAGATGGCCCAGCAACGCCTCGTCCGCGGCAAGGGCTTCCTTGAGCGAGGGCAAGTGCTGGCGCGGAAGCACCAGCAGGTGGACGGGGGCCTGCGGGTGAATGTCTTCGATCGCCACGGCGCGCTCGTCCTCATGAACGATTTTGGCGGGAATCTTGCGGTCGATGACCTGGCAGAAGAGGCAATCATCCATTAATTCATCCTGACGACAAATGTCGCGGTGGCGAGATTCGCGCGACGAAGCTTCTCCGCCAAATCGCGCGCCGCACTTTCTGAACTTTCGTGGCCCACGCGCACACGGTAGAAGAGGCCGTCGCCGCGGTCGAAACTCTGGATCACCACCGGCGCGAAGCTTGCCTCGATCAGGGCTTTCAAGCGGTCAGCATTGGCGGGGTCGAGAAATGCCCCGACCTGCACAGCAAAGACGCCGGGCTCGGAAGTCGAGCCAAGTCCCAGGATTTCCAAGCGCACGCGGGCAAGGCCAATCATCCCCATGGCCTGCGCCGCGGCGTAGGAAAGATCAATGATGCGGCCTTCCACAAAAGGCCCGCGGTCATTGATCCGCACGTCCACGTCGCGGCCGTTCTGGAGGTCGTGGACGCGCACCTGGGTGCCAAACGGCAAGGTGCGATGCGCCGCCGTCATGGCGTACATATTGTAAATCTCACCGCTCGCCGAGTGGCGTCCGTGATAGGGATGGCCGTACCAGGAAGCGATGCCCTCTTCCCCCTGAACGATGGGCGCGGCCGGAGCCGGGTTGGTAGCAGCCGGTGGAGGAATGCCGTGAGCAGAAGGCGCGGCAGGTTTGTGGTGGTGCAGGCAGCCGGTGGCGCAGAAGAGCATCGCTATCGCCACGCCCATAAGGCAGTGACGAGTGACAAGTGACGAGTGGCCAGCAACGAAGTAATAATGAGGAAGGCGGGCGGGCACGCCGCAGGCACGTGGTTGTCCACTGCCTGCTTGCCCAGTTGCCCTCTGCCAGCAATGCTTGCTTGTCACTTGCCACTCATCACTTGTCACTCAGTATCTTGACTCAGCACGGCGTCAGGGTTTCGCCTCTTCCTTTTCCAATCGCTCTGCCATTTTGGTGAGGCGCGCTGCGGACTTTCTGAGGAACTCCGCCGCCTCCTTCTTAGTTTCAGGACGAACTTCATCATCAAAAAACTTCCGTAGCTTTTCGAATTCGCGGTCTATGGCACGCCCTGCATCTTCAAATGTCATTATTCTGCTCCAATCTTATGGTGGCTATTCTAGCCCGGATTTCTCACCCGCCCAAGCTGTTCTCATCGGACGCTCGGAAGGGCGTGGCCTGAAACAGTCCCATCAATCCGGAATTGTCCAAATCGGGTCTTTCGTACCCCGCATTGTAGCTAGCCCAAACATGCCCGAGAATACTGGCTAATGCCAGGGCCTCCAGAACAGTGTCAAAACGTCGCATTTCCGGCCTCGGGCGTGGTCTTTTTGCACTTCGGCGACCTCTTTCGCTGACTTTGCCAGTGGGCAGCTCCCACCGGACATTCCCGCGACGGCGGGAGTGACAATGGACAAAGGGACTGGACCCGCCCAGCAGATTCGGAAGTTTTCCATCTCGCAGTCAGATATAATCAAGTATTGCACTTTGTCAAGAAGGGATGGAAATGACGATACGTGTGAATTTGTGGCTTCTGCTCGGATTTCGATCTTCCGACCCCGGACTTCGGACCTAAGCATGTCCCTACCCCCAAAGTTCTGGTTCCAATGGCAGCGGCTCAAGAAGGCATTCGCCTCGTCGCTGGGGGCGCAGGCAAGCACGCCCACCAGTACGGTTCGGATGTGTCCGCACTGCCGGGCTCTGATCGACCGCGACGCCAAGGTGTGCCCGCTTTGCGGCGAGGCCACCGGCCCCCTCCGTGCCCGCGGCAGCAGCACGCCCGGGCGCATCATGGGGGTCATCCCCATTCCCACCACGGCCAGCTCGGTGATCATCATCGCGAACCTCGCGCTCTATGTCATCTCCTGGTACATGACGCAGAATACCGAAGCCGCGCAATTGTACGGAGCCCCCTCCATGGGCGGCATCGACGGAGGGGTGCTGTTGCGGCTGGGGGCCAAGGCTCCCAACATTCTGGCGGGTCAATGGTGGCGATTGGTGACGGCCATGTTCCTGCACGCCGGCCTGCTCCACATCGGAATGAACATGTGGTGCCTGGTGGATCTGGGGCCGCAAGTGGAATCCCTTTTCAGCACCACCAAGTTCACGGTGCTCTACCTGGTGACCGGGATCGCAGGATATGTGCTCAGCCTTTGGTGGGCCCCCTACGGAACCTCGGTGGGAGCCTCAGGCGCCGTTATGGGACTGATTGGAATCCTGATCGGCGCCAGCTTTCATCACGGGCATTTGGGAAAAGAGTATCGCGGCCAACTCTGGAAATGGGTAATTTATATCGCGATTTTTGGAATCTTCTTTAACGTTGATAACGCCGCGCACTTCGGCGGGTTGGCGTGCGGCCTGGGGCTCGGTTACTTGGTCCCCCAGGGTGAGCCTTCCACGCGTCCCAGCGAAAATCTCTGGAACGCGCTGGCCATGCTTTCCGTGTTGGTCATCGCCGCCTCCTTCGTGCTGATGGCTCTGCAACTGGGCAAATAAAGGGGCGCGTGACAAGTGACGGGTGACCAGCAAGAGGGTGGATTCCGCGAAGCAGACGGGGGCGTTCCCCCCCCACCAGACCTCAGCGATGCCACCGCAGGCCACGTGTACGGTTTTGGCGACTTGAACGACCAAGCGACCACCAACCTCCGATGAGGAACTGTTGCTCAGAGCGCAGGCGTGCTTCTCAATGTCTGCGGCTCTTACTCAGTCGACGTTTTCCAAGCTACCCCGAATCCCGTGCCCCGGTCTCCCGGCTGCCGGGCATGCTGTTTTCTTGAATCTTGAATCTCAAATCTCCAATCTCCAATCCCCCGGCTCCCGCTTTCAGATCGGGTGCCGAACTTGCTGTTTTCTTGAATCTTGAATCTTGAATCTCAAATCTCAAATCTCAAATCCCCCCGCCCCCGCTTTCAGATCGGGTGCGGTGAACACTCGAGCGCGACAGGTCGCAGATATCAAATCCAATGTCTGCGCCACCCTCGTGTTCAGCTTGACGTTTGGCCCCGCTGATTCTTCAGCGCTCCCGAAATGCTGGCGGTGCCGGAATCAATTGCGTCTCCAGCATCGAAACATGCTGAGATGTAATCAAGTTTGGACAAGGCAACCGTGGCCGCCTGCCCGATGCAGATTGATTATGTAAGATTGCCTTGGGGATATCGCACCGGAGAAAAGCCCACGCAGAAATGCCCTGTCCGTGGCTGCCAGCTCCGAAACTCCACAACAAGTTCTATTCCCGTTCCATAGGGCTGGTTCGTCGGCTTGAACATTTTAACTTAGACGGCTTTTTCAAAATGATCCTGGCGAGAAGTCCTGGATTTAAAGGTATAGTTGTGCAGATTGGGATTCTTGAAATTCTTTCTTTCCGGTGAACCGATGATTGTCATGAAATTTGGAGGCAGTTCGGTCAAGGATGCAGTATCCATCGACCGGGTGATCAAAATCGTCCAGGAGCGCTTGCCACTGAATCCGGTGATCGTTGTTTCCGCCATGGGCAAGACTACGCGGAACCTGCTGGGCGCGGGGGCACTCGCCTCGCAAGGGAAAACCGGCGAGGCTCTTGGGCGGCTGGCGGCCATTGAAGCGTATCATCATGCCGAACTCTCGCAGTTGGTGGAAGATCACAGAAACTCTCCGGTGTTTTCCCTCATGGCGGGATATTTCAGCGAAATGCATGACTTGGTAAAAGGTCTTTCCATTTTGAAGGAATTTTCGCCGCGCAGCCAGGATGCCATGGCGGCCTACGGCGAGCTGCTTTCGTCGGCCATACTTGCCGCAGGCCTCGAGTCCCGCGGGGTGAAGGTGCAGTTGTTGGATTCCCGCACGCTCATGATTACCGATGATCACTTCACCGCCGCGGAGCCGATCGAGGAAACCGCTCAAGCGCGAATGTGTGCCGCTTTGCTCCCCGAGTTGGAGCGGGGCCGCACGCCGGTGATGCAAGGATATATCGGGGCGACCCTGGCGGGGGCGACGACGACCCTGGGTTTTGAAGGGTCTGATTTCACCGCGGCCTTCGTGGGAGCGGCTTTGGATGTGAAGGCCATTCAGATTTGGAAGGATGTGCCGGGCTTGATGAGCGCCGATCCCGCCGTGATTCCCGATGCGCAGACGATTCCCGCGGCCACCTGCGATGAAATGGCCGAGTTGACCTACTTTGGCGCCAAATTACTGCATCCGCGAGCGGTTTGGCCGGCGGCTCAGAAGCGCATCCCTGTCCAAATCGTCAACTTCTGGCACCCGCAAGACGCAGGGACAATCATTCAAGAAAGCGCGGTGACAGCTCCGCAAGGAGTGCGCTCCATTGCCTTCAAGCGAGGTTTGGTATTGCTTCACGTCGTCTCGAACCGGCAGCAGCCGATTTCAGAGTTCATGAAGGGAGTGCTGGATGTCTTAGACCGGCACCGCGTTACGCCCGATTTGACAGCCATCTCATCGATCCACTGCAGACTGGCGCTAGACGCCAACCTTCCGTTTGAGCGGTTTCTTCCGGAATTACATCGTTTGGGTGCGGTGGAAATTGAGCGGGGGAAAGCCTCCATTTGCCTGGTGGGACAGGGACTGATCCAGCAGCCGGGCATTGCGGCTTTGGCCTTGGGAGCTGTTTCCGATTTGCGCCTGGATCTCATTTCCCAGGGCTCTTCGCCGAATAGCTTGATGATGGTTTTTGATGAAACTCATCTCGAAACGGGGCTCAATCGGATCCATCGTCAATTTTTTGAGCGAGACACTTAAGAAGGAATCCGCAAGTTGATCCGCCGCATCCAGACCGCCGGGGCCACAGTCGTCCTGCTAGCGCCGTCAGCTTTTGCTGCCGCGACTGCGGGATCGAAGGTAGCGGGCCCAGACGCGCCAAAGTTCGGCGCTGCCACACCGCACCGTCTCTACGACAAGGAGGTGCTCGAGCCGAACGGACGCTGGCTTCTCGGGCTTCGAAACAAAGACCAGATGGTCATCGATATACACGTGCGCGATGAAGAAGGTTAAGGAGGCAACGATCCCTTTGCCGCGGTTCGGGGCCTCGGATTGCAGATGCTCGTCCCACCTTTACTTCTTCAAGCGTTGTCCTCCGCAGACCAATTTCCGGGTGGGGTGCCGGGATGCGCACTTGTTGGCCACGCGCGAGGCCAATTAGGGCATTGAAGCTCAGAGAAAATGAGAGTCGTGCTTACAGGACGCTAGGAAAGCAGGAGCCGAAGGAACTTACTGGCCAGCTCGGGTTATTCCCCGAGCTGGCCGTACTGCGAACAACCGACGACCCACTCTGCCGTGGGCACGGAGGAGGGTAGCCATTCAGTGATGCGGTCTCTCACCAGACGCCTGGCACAAGGCTTGGCCAGGACACTTCATTAAAAGGAGTAACGCAATGCAAATTGGATCTCCCGAGGGGTCCCGACTGTAGAGGTGAGTCCATACGAGCCATCGTCAATGTCGCCGTCGGGCATACCAAAATTCGGGTGGTTCAGAACGTTAAAGAACTCAGCGCGAAAGTCCAGGTGCTGTCTTTCAGTGAAGTTGAAGGTTTTTCTGAGCGAAAAATCAAAAACGCTCGTTCTCGGGCCCCGCAGGATATTCCGACCCGAATTCCCGAAGGTGTATTGAGCTGGATAAATGAACGCGGTGGGGTTATACCACTGTGCTATCGACGGACTAGCTTCTTTTCCTGACGCAAGTCTGATCGGAACCTGACCACCTAGGCCGATGTTAGCCTCGTCAGATGCGATCGTGACTGTATATGGAAAACCCGTGCCAAAGGTATAGATTCCCCCAACGTTCCAACCACCAATTACCGCATCAGCCAAACCCCCGGAATTGCCAAGGAACATCTTGCCCCGGCCCACGGGTAAAGCATACAGTGCGCTCTGCACGAAGCGGTGGGTTTCGTCAAAATCCGAGGGCCCGCGCATGGCCGTGGTTGTGTTCCGTGGGTTATAAGATGACCCATAGGGGTCGGAGTCGTCGTCAATCGACTTTGAATAGGTGTACGAGGTTAAGGAGGTGAGGCCATGTTTCATCTTATTCTCAGCCTTCAATTGCAGCGAGTGATAGATGCTTGAGGCCCCCGAAGCTTGGGACCCAATACCGCCAAACAGCGGGTAAGGCCGGCTCGCTTGGAAATCGACGTTGGGCCCCGGAAGGGGCTGGTTATCGTTGGTGGTCCAGATCAGATGTGTCCCTTTCGATCCCACGTAGGCGCCGTCTATTGAAAATCCCGTCGTAATTTCCCGTTGGACGGAAAGATTCCACTGTTGATAATAGCCAGGCACAAAGTTCTTCTGAACGTAACTGAGGCCCGGATACATACCCATTACGGGTGTCTGCTCAAAGACATTAGTCATATCGATACCCGCATCCGGCGTTACCGGGTTATTGTGGAAAGAGTTAAAGTACGAGAAAGGCGGGTTGCCACTCGCATTGAGTATCGGGTTGGTCGACTCGAGGTCGTAGAATATGCCGTATCCACCACGGACCACGGTCTTACTGTCCTTCGTAAGCCGATAAGCAAAGCCCACGCGAGGAGCAAAGTCGTCATTGTCCGGCTGGGTATCGCTACAGTCGAAGGACTTCTCATTTCCGTAGGGGTAACCCTGCGGGGCGTATGCGGGATTGCAAAACGTCTCTTGTCCTGTTTGGAAATCAAAGCTCGTCAGACGACCGTATTTCTCCGTGGGTGGGCGCTGGTTTTCATACCGCAGGCCAAGATTAAAGGTCAGCCGGCTAGTCACCCGATAGTCATCCTGGACAAAGAAGTTGTAGAAATACTGCCTGATATACGCTTTATTCAAGCCTACCGAGTCCTGCGCAATCTGGGGTAAACCCAGCAGATAATCAACGAAAGGCGTTCCCGAGGAGGCTGAAGTCGCCCCGGAGTAGGTCCCGGTGAACCACCAGAGGCCGCGCCCCTCGCTCAGGCCAATAAAATCGAAATGGTACCGCTGCACATCCGCTCCAAAACGAATGCTGTGGGATCCCTTTACCCAGCTCATATGGTCCGAGTAGAAAAAGGATTCCTCGTTATTGGGGTTGGGAATGTAGGAACCGTCTCCCCAACTGTTATAGCCATAAGTGACAATGTGTGGGAAGCCTGTGATCGCGGGATTAGTCGATATGCCTTTTATGCCCGCCTCGGACACATAGTCATGCCCGGCGTTGAGCCCCGTGAAATCCCACCACGGGCGGCTGTATCCCACCCGGAAATCATTGAGCAAAGTTGGGCTGAAGAGATGGGTTTCCACAAGTTCGCCCTGAATCGGGTAATGACTCTGGTGCGAGCCGGAGTCAAGCCCTGCACTGCCGATGGCAGGCGTACCCAAGCGAGCGGGATTTGTAATCACGTCGCCAAACCAATTAAAGCGCCCCCAGATCTGGTCTTTGTCACTTATTTTGTGATCGATCCGGGCGTAAAACTGCTTTTCATCGGTTCGCTGGGAGGGGGCGAGTACGAAATTGTTCACGAGTCCTGGAAGGTCCGGATTCGGAGCAAATCCTTCAATGAATTTCGAGGCAGAGTTTATCATTCCAGACGGAACAACATTGCCAGGAAAGACCTGGCGTTGGCCGTCCACCATGGGAAGAAGGGGATCGTAAATCGATTTGGAGAGCGCCGTAAAATCGCCTTCCTTCTCCGCCGCAGTGGGCACGGTGGAAGTAAAGGTTTCCCCTCTGCGGACGCGGAATGCCTCGTAACCGAAGAAAAAGAAGGTTTTATCTTTCCCATTGTAGACGTGTGGGATCGAAACCGGTCCGCCGATCGTGGCGCCAAATTGATTCTGTTTCAAGGGCGCCTTGGGTTGCTGGTCTTTATCCAGAAAGAATTCCGTAGCGTCGAGATGATCGTTCCGCAAGAACTCGTAAGCGGACCCGTGCCATTGGTTTGTTCCCGACTTGCTGACGAGATTTATCTGGGCGCCCGCGGAACGGCCGAACTCGGCAGAATACGTGCTCGTTTGAACCTTGAACTCCTCGATCGTATCGACCGAGGGCATGATCCCGATATACCCGTTAATGGTCAGGTTGTTGTCCATTCCATCCATCATGTAGTTGTTGGAAGGCGTTCGCGCCCCGTTTGCCGCCAGAGAAACGCCCCCGATATCGCGGTTTGCCTGGGAATTGCCGGGGGCTCCGGCGCTAGATCCCGGCGAAAGCAGGGCTAATTGCAGAAAGTAGCGGCCGTTTAAGGGCAGGTTTTCCACCTGGTCCTCCGAGATTACCTCTCCAACGGAGGACGTATCCGTCTGAACCAAGGGTGGTTGACCTTTAACTTCCACGGTCTGTTTGGTTGAGCCCACACTCAAGGTAGCGTCCACACGTAGCAGTTGGTTCACCACGAGTTGGAGATCGCTGTGAACAAACGCTTGGAAGCCTTGAGCACTGACCGTCACCGTGTAGCTGCCGGGTTCGAGGTCCGAAACCGCGTAGTCCCCTTTTGAATCGGTAGTGACCTCGCGGGTAAAATTGGTCCCGTCATTTCTTACGGACACTCTGGCGCCTGCAACGACGGCGCCGGAGGAATCTCGAACCGTGCCCAAAATTCCTCCCGTATTTAACTGCCCGTACATCGTCAATGGCCATATCAAACTAAATCCTACGACCAGAAGCACGTGCACTTTTCGCATCATATTTCCTCCGCGATCGCAGCGTATGAGCGCTGCCTTGAGAAATTGTTCCCAGGCCGTTTGCAGCGTTTGTCCAGCACTTAAACTTCTCGCATGTTTGAGGCAGTGAATAATTTGGCATCCGAGATTCGGTCGACCCAGGAGTCTGGCGACCACGGAACATGCCGAGATGCGCATTCCCGTTCCCAAAGGGCGAATTGTGCCAAATACCCCGTCCCACCATGCATGGTTCAAATCTACAACGGCCAAGAGTGCAAAAATACGACCCGACGCAACGGGTGATGGTGCGAAGGTAAATCTCGTCGCCTGTAGAGTCAAGAATCAACACGCCCTTGAACGTGCCCTTGTCCAGAATACTGGACAGAATGTAGGGTGCGGGGATTCGGGGGCTTGCTGCATGCGCCCAAGTGCGTCACCATAGCACGGGTAAGGGGTCTAAGTTTGAAGCAGCGGGACTGGCGGCTATTGAGTTACGAGTGGCATACATGACCAAAAATGCGGCTGCCAGGAGAGCCCCGGGAGTTATAATCCGGGCGCCCGCGAGTTCAAAAAGGAAATTAAGGACAAAGCCGATGAAGCCACGCGGACGGTTCGCAGCTCCCTTTGTACCGTGGTTGCTCTGCGCGGCGATGTTCCTGGGGTTCCAACCAGCCTGGGCACAGAAAACACCTAATCCTCAATGGAATCTTCTTCTCATTTCCATTGATACGCTGCGCGCTGACCACCTGGGCGCTTATGGGTATCACTCCGTGACTCCCAATCTTGACCGTCTGGCCAAGGAAGGCGTGGTTTTTGATGAGGTTTTTACCTCCGTTCCGTTGACTTTGCCCGCCCACGCATCGCTCCTTACCAGCACCTATCCTCCCGTAAACGGCATCCGCGACAACGGTGAAACATTGCCTTCATCAATACCGACGCTGGCCGACCAGATGCGGGCCCATGGGTTCGAGACCGCCGCTTTCGTCAGCAGCTTCGTTTTGGATCGCCGCTTTGGCCTGGCACGCGGATTTGACGAATATTGGGGAGAATTTCCCCTGTATCGATTCTCCGGGGCAGACCCAGGAACGATTCAAACTCGCGGTGACACCGTCGAGGAGGCTGCGGCCAAATGGATCAGCAACCACGGCGCAAGCCGTTTCTTCGCGTTTGTTCACTTCTATGATCTGCACGGTCCTTTTCTTTTACCCGCATCCTGGCGGGCGCGCTTCCCCGGACGGATCTACGATGGCGAACTGGCTTATGTCGATAGCCTGATTCAGCAGCTTTGGGAGGGTTTGATCCACCAGGGCGTTGCGGACCATACACTGCTCGTAATCACCGCGGACCACGGAGAAGGGCTGGGCGAGCACGGCGAATTAAACCACGGTTTCCTGCTCTACCGCAGTACCACCCACGTCCCCTTGATCATTCGATTCCCCCACCACCGGACGGCCGGCAAGCGAATCGACACGGTCGCACGCTTGATTGACGTGGCTCCTACGGTGTGTGCGCTCCTCGGAGTTCCACCGCCCTCCTCCTTTCAAGGGCGGAATCTTGGGCCGGAGATCGACGGGCAAGTACGGCCTGCCCCACCCGCGTATTCGGAAACCTTGTATCCCTACCGGCAATTTCACTCTGCGCCACTTTATGCGATACGTTCCAATCCGTTCACTTTTATCCAAGCTCCGCACCCTGAGCTCTATGAGTTTCGCAAAGACCCGGCCGAGTCGCAGAATCTGATACATACGAACCAGGCAATGGCCAACGAACTGCGCGCGGAGTTAGACAAACTGGCGGGCTCCATGGCGCATGGACCCCTGGCGGTTTCTGCCAGCCCCGAGGTTCTTGAAGAGTTGAAGAGTCTTGGATATGTGGGGACGGCCTCGCCCCACAACGCCCCGCCCTTAGCGGACCCGTCGCTCCCCGATCCCAAAGACCGTATAGCCCTGTATCGCCATGTCCAGGATGCGAGGGACCTGGAAGCCCATGGAGACATGCGCACCGCAGCGGCGCGACTGGAGGAGATTGCAGCCCAGGACCCGGCGTTGGTTATGGTGCAAATCGAAGCAGGTTTGGCGCGCGAGAGGTTGCAGCAATATGAATTAGCGGCCACGCATTTCCGCGCTGCCTTGCAAGTGGACCCTGAAAACGCTACAGCCCACTTCGATCTCGGAATCTCGCTTGGAAACCTGGGCCACCTTCCAGAGGCCGCCCATGAGTTCGAGTTGGCGACCAAGTTGCAACCATCGTATTCGCGAGCCTACGCAGCGCTGGGATCAACCCAGGCCCAGATGGGCAACATACCCGCGGCAATTGCCTCGCTCGATCGCGCCCTGGCCATCGACCCGATAGATTTAGACGCCCTGCTGAACCGCAGCAACCTCTATCTCCAACTCCGGGAGTGGGATAAGAGTGGCCAGGATCTGCGACGGGCCGTGGCCTTGGAACCGGACAACGCGGAGGTCCATCACGCCCTGGGGACGATGGCATTTTACCAGGGGGACTTTGACAGCGCTTTGAAAGAGTATCGCCGCGCGGTCCAATTGGCGCCCCGATCCTCCTCCGTGCATTCGGATCTGGGCCTGCTGTATCGCAAGATGGGACGAGATGCTGACGCTACGGCAGAGTTCCGCCGCGCGCTGGCGCTTAACCCCAATGACAAGGTCGCCCTGGACGTCCTACAGGATGACCATGAAAAGCGGAACTAGGCCCGCAAACCTTGCTCATCCCGAAATTTATGTTTCGTCCGTCCAGTATGTGGGACACATTTGTAACCTGCTGCCTGTTAGTCCTTGATTTTTCCCAGCGCTGAAACTACCTTTCCCCATACTGCCAGGGGTGAAGACGGGGTGCTTCTTGAGAATGGTCTGATTCGAATATTCTTCAATAATGTGCGCGGATTGTTTGACGTGAAAGGGGCAAATGAAATGCGCATTCTACCAAGTAACAGATCGGAGGACCGGGCAAAAGCCTGGAAGCAAATCCGCTGTGCCTGCTGGCACCGTCTGTTTCTCGGAATGCTCGCCATATCGTTCTTTCCGCTTTGTGCTTGTTTCGAAGCCGCTCCGATTTGGGCGCGTGAGACTTCGAAACCATCAATAAGCCAAATCAGCGATTCCGCTCTCGCCCTGCATGGATTCGGTGGGCTGGCGATGTCGCCGGATGGCCGTCACGTAGCGTGGGCATCTGGCTCCGAGATGTTTGTAATGGATTTGACGCAAGCGTCAAGCCAGCCACAGAAGGTTGGGCAAGGCGTTGTCCTCAACCCCTTGGGCTTTGCCTCCCGCATGAATGACGGCGTTTGGTCTCCGGATAGCCGCCAATTGGTGTTCATTGGGGCGTGCGGGGATGCAGCCCAGCCGCAACTCTGCCTGGCGAGTGCGACAGGAGGAACATCGCGGCAGCTTACCAAGCTCCCGGGAGCACTGGCGGAGCCACGCTGGTCTCCTGACGGCAAGACTTTGGGCTTCCTTTTCGCGGAGAATCCTCCCTTCCCCCCAGGGACGTATTCGGTGATACCAACTCCCCTCGCCGCAGGGGGTGTAGTGGGCGAGTTCGGATTTGAACAACGTTTTGCAGTTATGGACGTAGCTTCCGGGCGCGTGCGCATCGTTTCCCCGCCAGGTCTTTATGTGTACGAGTACGACTGGTCACCAGAGGGCAACGAAATTGCAGCCACCGCAGCACCCGTCCCTGGGAACAATAACTGGTACGGCGCACAGCTTTATATTGTCGATGAGGATTCAGGCGGA
>PLWR01000361.1 GCA_003165615.1 Acidobacteriota bacterium
GGGTCACGATCTGCTGCGGCCGGACGGGAAACCGGTAACTCGGACCATCGCCTTCCAGAGGCTGGGGATTCCTTCCGCGAAGGTCGGTCAGCGCCGCCCCGTGATGCGGCAAATCAAGCGTAACCTCCGCGACCCCCGGCAAGCCAAAGCATTCGATCAGCCGCAGTTCGATTTCGGCGCCCTCCCGGCGGATCACTTCAACCACGACATTCTCCGAAGTGCGCGCAAAGGACTTTGCCCCCATTATCTTTCTATCTGTTGCAAGCAGAGGGGGAAGATTGTACTCCCATGCCCGCTGTGGAATCCGGGCCCGGCGCCACTCTTCACCGTGAGCGAGTAGAGCGTATTCAAAATGGTGCTTGCCCTTGCCGCTTAGCCACGCGTTCGGGTATCCGTAGTACTTATCGGTAGCGTCCAGGAAGTAGATGACGGGGGTCCTTCCGTTCAGTTCCCGACCCGTGAGTCCACGGTCAAGGATGGCCACCCCTCCGCCACGCGCCAGGCTATAGTCGATCCAGCGGATAGCGGGAACGATGCCTTTCGTCCAGCCGGGCAGCGCCGGGTTGGGTTTGGACCACGCTCCGTGCGAGAATCCGCACGGAATTCCGCGCCGCACCTCCTCGATATCCTCGGCCAATGTGAATTCGGCCAAGACCACGGTGATATCGGGAATATCCTGGACTTCCGCCTCAAAATCGATGCGGGGAAAGTCCTTGTAGAATCGCACCTCCCGCCGGCATGGGGCCCCGCCCAGGAATTCGCTTGTTGTCTCCACGATCGTAGCAAGTGGCCCGTCGGAAACTGTGATCAGCGGTGGGTTATCACTCGATGAGCCTGACCGTGTATTGTCCTGCCGCCAGCTTACGAAATCGCCGTAATGCTGCTTTTGCGGCCTCGGCTTTTCCGCGACGATGACATTCGAAGGCCCGCCCAGCATCTCCCGGCCGGAGGGCTTGAGCTTCAGGCTCACCAGCGCGCCGGTCTTGGGGTCGATCTGCGCCGAGTAGTGGCGGGTTTCGATGCTGGGGGGAAGTTCAATCTTCTTAGATGCCACCGGGCTCTTGGAATGCAGGCTCACGCCTCTAAATCCAAGGGGGGGCAAACGCAAACTGCACATCGTTTCGCCATCAGGGGTAACCTGGCAGACCAATCCCTTGGGAGTTTGCCCTTTGGGCAAATCCACCTCCACGGGGTCGTTACGCTCCCAGTTGAGTGGATTGAAGATTAGAGCCGCTGCTCCTTCCCCTGTTATCGACGCCAGGGCCGACGATTGGACCTTCCGATTGGATCCGGCCACGTACTCGATGCGGTCGTGGACATCCCATGAATCCTCGGTCTCAAAAACCATACCCCCGGCGGAGCCCCATAGTGAATTGCGGTCCATATTCAGCAACATCAATATCCAGGACTCGTAGAGCTCCTGGGCCGGGTAAGGAAACCCGGAGTGCAGGCTGGCAATCGTCGAGAGGATCTCCGCCGCCTGCAACCCTTGCTCATTACTCCGATAGGCGCATTTGACTCGGGGATTCTCAATCCAGAAGGCGTCGAAGGTATAGCCTGTTCCCCCTTGCATGGTTGGGATGGTGATTTTTCCCGACCCGATTCCGGGCAGAATCGCGTCCAGGTATTCGCCGGCAGTCGCCATGCGGACCGTTGTCCCCGGTTTAAACTGCTTCCATTGTTCCAGGAACTCTTTCGGGTATTCTTTGCGCAAGGGCGCCTGATTGTAGTCGCCATAGCCCCCAAGGATCAGGACCGGCGCCCCCGCGGGCGTCTTCTTCGCCCACGCTTCAACCTTCAGTTCAAGCTCCTGAAGTTCATCCACCGTTAGAGGATCCTTGGTCCTGAAAAGCAAACTGAAGCAGGAGTAGCCGTAGTCCGGGCATAGCGCCAGGATGCGTGAGCCGTCAGGGGATTCCGCCCAATGAATCGTACTGGCGGTCTTGTTCTGCCGCACATACACCATGGCATCGAGGCCGAGGCTCGAAGCAATCTGGCCCATCTGGTCATGGAGCCCGCAAGTGTCAATGACCCACATGAAGCGCGGGTGCACGCCCATCATGTGTTCCTGCCAGCGCAATCCTTCCACTCCTTGCTTGATCAGCGCTTCGCCGCCGGCAAGGTTCACCGTCATTTCGAGGAAGGTGGCGTTCACCAGCTCCACTCGGCCTTGCTTGACCCGCTGCTTCAGCTCTTCGAAGCGCTCTGGCCGAAAGTTCCTGATCGCGATCATGTTGTTGACTTCTGAAAGTACGAACTTATACGTGGGGTCGTCGCGCACCCGGTCGAGGTGATCCAGGTAGCCGTTGGCGCAATAAACTCGCTCCCTGGAGAAATTGGTCAGCCACCCGCAACTGGCGGGGTGGAGGTTGGGTACAACGAAAGCTTCGATGCCGGTCTCGGAGGGTGGAGTCATCACCGCCTCACTTGATGCCGACGCCAGTCCGGTCACCGCGCCGGCAGTGATCGCCTCCAGGAACTTCCTCCTGCTTACAGACTTACCGGACGGCTGATTGCTCATAAGGCCCCTTTGTATCCGCGGAGGGAATTAATGAAAGCCCGTGCGAAGGCGATTACTCCAAGTTTCTTGCCGGGCGGAGTGAGTGACTCTACAGCTTTGCGCGGGGCTGTGCAACTGGACCCACAAAAATTAGCGAAGAAGGACGACAAGGCATTGGCCAAGGACAACATTGAGCCTTCGAATTAGGGCAGGGAACTACTCATACCGGCGTGGGTACTCTCAGCCCACGCGCAGTTCAAACCAATGGCCGCGCTGCCAGCCTTGCGGTTCGATGACGGTCGCGCCCTTGTCCACGTGCGTCGCTAGTTCGAAGCGCGGGTATTCCGGAAGGCTTGCTGAAACCGGTGCGGATGCTTTCACCCGAACCCTCTCGCCGTAGATCCGGAAGGTGTTGCCATCAACCCGCATGACAAATAACTGACCAGGGCTGCTCAAGGTGATGCCCGGCCAGGATAGAGAATCCCCATACCCGGACCACGCTCGCGTCACGGTTCCTGCCCTGTCTGCAATCTGCACGGTGCGGATGGCTGTCAGGTCCTTGTCACCCTGGAAGCGAAGTTCGCCATTGACCAATGGCATCACGCCCTCGGCAGGGCGCACCCAATTCATCCCGCGGATGAGCTGCTCAAACCGGTGGCTGCTCGTGCCGGGTTCCCACCGGGTGGGAATCGACCAGCCGAAATACCATTCGAGGGCGCCACGGCCCGCAGCGATGCGAGCGTTGGTAAATTGCACGGTGCGGGTGGGATCAAGCTTCCCGTCCTCATCGCGCCGCAGGCTGTCGGCATGCGCCCAAACCACGCCTCCCTGGGCGGCAAAGGCCATTACCTTCTCATACGTGGATTGCCGGTAGCCCATCCCGAAGTGCGGAACGATGACGAGGCGCGTTCCGGTGAGGTCAGCACCCGAAAACTCGCGGTCGTTGATCCCCACGCACGGCAGATTCTGCGCGCGCAAGGCCTCCAGCCATAACTGCGGGCGGTCACCGGTGATCGTCAGCCGGGGGTAGATGTGAGCAATCTGCCCCGCCAGGGTCTGATCGAAGCTGACGCCCTCCAGCAGTCCAGCCCAGTTCCGCAAGGCGAACCAGCCACGCCGCCGCACGCCTTCGCCATTCGCGCACGCGCCCAGCGTGAGGTCGCCCAGCTCAGTTTCCGACGCCCCGTACCGCCAATAGGCGAGCAGCTTGTTCCAATTCCAGGGCATGAAGCCGCAGGCGCCGCGGACCACCGTGCGCGCAATCGTCTGGCACAGCGTCTGCTCATCCTCGGTTTCGCCCGGCTCCGTGGATTCCGTGTGTACCCAGGCCTCGTGATAGAAGTGGGGCTTGCCGGTGCGGAAGACCTGGGCGTCTAATCCATGCGAGCAGTTGGCGTGGACGGAATGCCAGTCCGCCGACTCTCCCAGGGAGAGATTCTGCTCTAGGCCGGAGGTTCCAATACCTGCCAGTTGCCCCGTGCCTGCCCAAATGGGACGCATTGAGTCGAACCAGCGCCCGACCGTCGGCAGAGCCACGTCAGGTTCATTCACCAGGTCCCACGAGATGGCGGGCAGTGTCCCCAGGCGGTCCATCACCTGACGGGCGAATACCTTCTGCGCTGCAATCATGTCCGGGATCTCGTACCGCTCGGAGGTGGCAACCCACAATTGGCAATTGCCCATGCTGGGACCCACACAGGTGTAAACCGACGGCATGAAGATCATGCCCAGGCGGCCGAACACCATGGCGTGGGCTTCCAGGGCGCGAACGTGCCGCTCCGTCAGTTCCGGGCCCGCCTCAAAGCTGCAGTAGAAGTCAGCGTGCGTCTTGCGGAAAACGTCGGCGGCGAGCACCCGCAGGAACTCCGGCATAACGTAATGGACACGCATCACCCGCAGTCCCTGCTCAGCCATGGAGCGCGCGTCAGCCGCCACCCGGAGCGGGTTGGGGTTGTGCCAGGTCAGTCCGTAGACTTCGCTGTCCTGCCAGTTGGTACCCACTTGAAATGACGCCGGGCGGTCTTTCCCCTGCATCGAGTAGTCGAGGTACGACCGGTTGCGGCGCAGGCTGGGCCCTGCTTTCAGCGCTTCCGGCCGCCATGCCACCACCGCCGACTCCGAGTAGTCTCGAACCTTGCCCGTATCGTCCGCCAACTGGAAGCGTGCGCAGAACAAAAAGGCATCGGGCCGCCCATCGTCACGAATCTGCACGCCCGCCTGCCCAGCATTCACATTCGCGCGCGCCCGCGTCCAGGGTGGCATCTTCCCGCGCTTCCAATCCTCGACGTTCAAGGTGGCGGTGTGGGCGGACACTTCCCAGCCGAGGGGAACCGTGCCCCGAAGGGGGGCCGTTACGGTAGTCTGCTCCCCGGCACGCAAGGTGGCCATCTCCAATTCTACTGTGCCGAGAAAAGCAGCGCACGTGATCCAAGCCCACAGCCGTGCGAACATCTCCGGGGGCATTGGACCCTCAAAGGCCGCGGTGGAGATTGCCCAGGGGCCGCACGGTTCCGCGTGTTCGGCGTCGTAGGGATTGCGCCAAGTCTTGGTGAGCATGACGGAAGAGAGAATCGACTTTCCCGATGGGTCTTCAAGCTGCCCGGCGATGTGTGTATGGCGGCAGACCGGTTTGGCGAGGTAGGTCACCGAGTACAGTTCGAAGAACGAGGGGTCCGCCACGTGCAAGGGCAGGGTGGTGGTGATATTTACACTGGCTTGCGGAAGATTGTTCGCGCCGGGCTCGAGGCCGATCAGCATCGGGTCAAACGTTTGCCTCAATCCCTGCGCTCCATCAAGAGGGTAGGCCGGGCCATAGACGTGAATTCCAAGCTTTTCCCGCAGCTCCTGGGAGACCTTTTCAACGGAAACCCACTGGCCATCCTTGCGAGTTACGGCGCGATAAAAGGGAATTCCTCCCGCGTGCAATAAGGAGCCGCCGCGCGCAAGGAAATCATAGACCTTTCCGCCGATTGCCGCGGGGTAGACACTCCCATGACTGTTGCAGAACACGTCCGCGTCGATGCCCTGACTCGCAATTGCAGTAGCGTCACGAGTCAAGACGCTCGCACCAAGAGCGCCCGCTAACAGCGTGGGAAGATTGGAAGGAGCGCCTTCGTGGGGGAGACTGGGTTCCACCAGCAGGCACACGCGCAAGGGGGAGCGCCAAGCACTCCACGCAGAAAGTTTCCCTGCGCTCAGGCTAAGTGCCGCGCTCTCGATCAGCATTTCTCGTCGGGTTACTCGTCGGGTCATAGGATGGGGTCCCAGCGGGGATTCAGATTTTGGGTCCGATTCACGGCAACTATATACTCCTATTCTCCCCCCTCGCGTCAACCTAACTTAAGGCGCGGGTAGCGGTGTCATTTGGTATTGGGCACCTCTTGAACACCAGTCATTCCCGCGAAGGCGGGAATCCACCCCGTCGGCGGCGCATTTCCAGAGATTCAGGGAATGGATTCCCGCTCCCCGCCTTTGCGAGGACAAGCTTCGCGGGAATGANNTTGACCGCCATCCGGGGGCCATGAGGTAAGGCAAAGAGAAAATGGCGCCCGTTTGGTGCGCGTGGCAACGCACCGATGACCGAAGCAGATAATTCTTGAATTCAGGGGGCGCAATCATGGCGAAGACTAAGCGCGAATCTCACGGGTCGTTAAGGCGGCGTGATTTCCTGGCGTTGGCCACGGGTGGTGTGGCATCGGTGGTAACGAGGTGGCCAGGTAGCAGAGGCGAAATCGAAGCCCTTCCGGTGATGTTGACTGGGGAGGCCCCAGCGCTCGACACGGGCGGCATTGCCACAGAGTATTTTGAATCTGCCCGCAAGCGCGCCACTGAAATGGTGGGCAAGCTGACCCTGGCGGAAAAGATCCCGCAATTTGGCCACTCGGCCCCGGCGATACCGCGCGTGGGACTGCCGGCCTTCAAATATTACGGCAGTGAGGCCTTGCACGGGCTGATTCATAACGGCCCGATCACCACGTTCCCCCTGCCGCTGGCCATGGGGTGCTCGTGGAATCGGTCCCTGGTGCATCGGGNNACGAAATCTGGGCGTGGCACAAAAAAGACGGCCAGAGTCTGGCGATGTTCTCGCCGCCCACCGTCAACATGGGCACGCGTGATCCGCGCTGGGGACGCATTGGTGAGAATTACAGTGAGGACCCCTGCCTGGTCGGGCAGATGGCGATTTATACGATCCACGGCATGCAGGGCCAGGATTCCCGCTATCTTAAGACCATCGCCTGCGCCAAGCATTTTATCGCCAACGATACGGATGACGACCGGGAAGTGACTTCCGCCACGGTGGACCCGCGCAGCTTCTGGGAGTATTACTCCCGCGGTTTTGAGGCCTGCGTGCGCGATGGGCATGTGTTCACGGTTATGAGTTCCTACAACTCGATGAACGGCATTCCCACCTCCGCCAGCCGGTTCCTGCTCACCGACCTCCTGCGGAAGCGCTGGGGATTTCGCGGTTACGTCGTGTCCGATTGCGACGCGATCGGCGACATCTTCAGCCCCCATCATTTCGCGGGCAGTTATGCCGAGGCATCGGCGCACGCGATCAACGCCGGCGGCTCCATCAATTGCGGCGATACTTTGGGAAAGCACCTGGGCGAGGCGGTGGATCAAATGCTGATCAGCGAAGCGGCGCTGGATCAGGCGTTGATCCGCGCCTTCACGGGCCGTGTGCTGCTGGGCGAGTTTGATCCGCCCGAACAAATTCCTTATAATGCGACTCCCCTTTCCTGCCTGGAAAGCGCCGAGCATCGGGAACTTGCCCGCGAAGCGGCGCGGCAGTCGATTGTCCTCTTCAAGAACCACGACAACACCCTGCCACTGGACAAGGGCCGCATCAAGAAGATTGCCGTTATCGGTCCGATGGCCGATGTGTGCCACCTGGGCGATTACAGCGGATTGCCAACGTTGCGAATTTCGCCACTCCGGGGCATAAACGAATATCTCGGCATTGCCCGCGCGCCAACCTACCGCCTCCGCGCCTCTGACGTGGTCAACAACGCCGGCACGCAACATTTGAAAGACTGCATTGAGGGCGGCGAGTATCTGGCCTATACCGTCAACGATTCTTGGGCGAGTTTCCCCAAAATGCTTTTCGACGGCGCGACCCGATTTCATGCCCGCGTCGGCACCTTAACCGCCGGGGGAAGCATGGAAGTACACATCGACAGTCTTAGCGGGCCGGTGATCGCAACGCTCAAGATTGCCAACACCGGAGGCTGGCAAACTTGGGTTAATGTCAATGCTCCGATGACGACCGTCACCGGTGAGCACGAGGTTTATCTGCGTTTTGTTGGCGATCCGGGCAAACTGTTTAACCTCGAGTCCTTTCACCTCACTCCGGCAAAACCGTTCGCGGGTCAGGCGAGCGCAGCCACCCAGGTGACCTACGCCATGGGGTGCAGCGTGCTGGGCGAGAAAGATCCGGTTCAGTTCGCCGAAGCCGTTAACATCGCGCGGGAAGCGGAGGTCGCTTTGGTGTTCGTCGGCGCCGATGCCCAGGTGTCGAGCGAAGCCCATGACCGAAGTTACATTAACCTGCCCGGCGCTCAGCCTGAGCTGGTGCAGGCCATTCACGCCGTCAATCCTCAAACCATCCTGGTCATCAGTTCCTGCTGCCCGGTGGCGGTGAACTGGGAACAGGATAACCTGCCGGCGATTGTGGGCGGACTTTTCCTGGGTGAGGAGCAGGGAACCGCGCTGGCCGAAGTTTTGTTCGGCGATTACAATCCGGGCGGCAAGCTCAGCACCACCTGGTACCGGCGGGTTGAGGACTTGCCGGATTTCCATGATTACAACGTCCGCAACGGCCGCACCTATATGTACTTTCGGGGCATACCGCTCTACCCCTTTGGCCACGGGCTCAGCTACACCGCGTTCCGGTACAAGGACATTCGGGTCAGCGACAACACCCTTAAGCGTGCCGGCAAAGTCACTGTCTCGTTTGACGTGACCAACTCCGGCAGCCGCGAGGGTGATGAAATCGTCCAGCTCTACGTTCGCTTCCCCGAGGCGAAGGTCGAACGGCCTATCAAACAGCTTGCCGACTTTGATCGCGTTCACCTGAAGGCCGGTGAAACCAAATCCGTCAGCTTTGACCTGCCTTATGAGCATCAGGCATTGCGATGTTGGGACGAAGCCAAGTACGAATTCGTGGTGGAGCCCGGCCCCTTGGAGGTCATGGTCGGCGCGTCATCAGCGGACATCCGGCTTAAAGAAGAGTTGCAGTTGAGCAGTTGAGGAAAGGGGCAGTGGTGTCATTTGCGGGACACGGGTGCTCCCAGGGGCAGTCATTCCCGCGAAGCTTGTCCTCGCCAAGGCGGGGAGCGGGAATCTGCTGCGCATGCTATTGGAAGTGCGCCGCTGATGGAGTAGATTCCCGCCTTCGCGGGAATGACGATGTTTCGAAGTAAAGCCCATTCCGACCGATGCCAGTACCAGGGCGCCTTATGACGATGAACAAATCGCTCGGCTCTTTCGTACACTTCTGTAACTATGCGAAAACTCCCCAGAGTACTTTTGGCAGTTTTGTTTCTCGGTGTTCTTACCCTCCAGACAGTGGCCGCGATTTTCCTTTGCGAGGGAACCCTACACCTTAAGCACAAACCGTTGACCGCTGACATGCGCGCGCTGGCAGAAAGCGACGCGCGGCAATTGGGCGCGAAAACGGATGATGTTCAAATCGCGTCCTTCGACGGCGCCAAGCTCTCCGTCTGGTTCTTCCGCCCGGAGCAAGGAAACGGCGACGCGGTCATTGTGCTTCACGGGCAAGGAGACAATCGCGCCGGTGCGGCGGGATTTGCTCCCATGCTGCTTCGGCACCATTACGCGGTATTGGCTCCTGATGCGCGCGACCACGGGGAAAGTGGCGGCGATCTGGCCACCTACGGCCTCTATGAAGCGCGCGACCTCAGCCGCTGGGTTGATTGGTTGGCCACGCAGAATTATCACGGTTGCGTGTACGGCCTCGGTGAGTCGATGGGCGCCTCGATTCTCCTGCAAGCCTTGCCCGAAGAACCGCGATTCTGTGCGGTGGTGGCGGAGTCACCGTTCGCAAGTTTTCGCGAGGTGGCTTACGACCGCATGGGGCAGAAGGTGGGCGCCGGGCCCTGGGCAGGCCGTGCGCTCTTTTGGCCACTGGTCAGCGAAGCCTTCTTGTACGCCAGATTGCGCTATGGAATTGACTTCAACCAGGTTTCGCCCGCCAATGCCGTGGCCGCAACGCGCGTGCCGGTGCTGCTGATTCACGGCATGGAGGACTTCAATATTCCTCTGCGCCATTGTGAAGCCATCCTGAAGAACCATGCCGGAGTGATGGAGTTGTGGCAAGTGCCCGGCGCCGGCCACACCGGAGCCTTTGGAACCGAACCGGAGGAGTTCGAGCGCCGGGTGACCGATTGGTTCGCCAGCTATCCAAAAAAATAGCGGTCCGCCTTTGGCATCGCCCCCGCAATCCCCAATCGCAACGCACCAATCCAAAATCTAAAATCCGAAATTAAAATTCCCAATGGCCCGATGACCCGATGCTTCTCCCTCTTGCTACTCAAAGTTTAGGATTCAAGCTATACTGGTTTTGCTGACTCGGCGCTGCTCCATGGGAAATGACTTAATTCAAATCGGCAATGCCCAACAGGACGGAGGCGTCACGTCGGAGGTGTTGTCCGCGGCAGATTTCGCGGCCGCTCCCGCTCTCGCGGGTGAGGGCAGAACCTTTTATCTGGAAACTTTCGGCTGCCAGATGAACGTCCACGACTCGGAGAAAGTGGCGGGGGTGCTGATGGCGCGGGGTTACTGCCCGGTTGATACCCACCAGGATGCGGATATCATCCTTTACAACACGTGCAGCATTCGGGAAAAGGCGGCGCAGAAGGTATTTTCACGCTTGGGAGCTTTCCGCAAGGCGGGCGGCAGCGAACACAAGATCATCGGCGTGCTAGGCTGTGTGGCACAGCAGGAAGGCGAGCGATTTTTCGAGCGCGCGCCGCAGGTCAGCCTGGTGTGTGGTTCGGCGAGCTATCCGCAGTTGCCCGATTTGTTGGAACAGATTGAATCCGGAAAGCGCCGAGTGACAGGGCTTGATCTCGACACCGAGGATTGTTTTGAAACCGAGTTCACCCGCCGCGACAACCGCTTCCGCGCTTACCTGACCATCATCGAAGGGTGTGACCAGCATTGCGCGTTCTGCGTGGTGCCCATGACGCGCGGCCCGGAGCGCAGCCGATCCGGGGCGAAGATCATCGCCGAATGCCGCCGCCTGGTGGATGCCGGTTACACGGAGATTCAAATCCTGGGCCAGATCGTGAATGCCTGGCGGGATGCAACGCCCGCGCATTGGAGCTTTGCGGAATTGCTCACACGCGTGGCGGAGGTGCCGGGCTTGCGCCGCGTGCGCTTCACCACTTCCCATCCGCGATACTTTACTCCTGACATCGTGCAGGCCATTGATTCCCACCCGGCGCTCTGCGACCAGATTCACCTGCCGGTACAGGCGGGCTCCTCGGAAGTCCTGGCGCGGATGTTGCGCGGCTACTCGCGCGAGGAGTACCTGGAAAAAATTCATTGCATCCGCAAGGCGCAGCGTGCTATTAGCCTTTCCACCGACATCATCGCCGGTTTCTGCGGCGAGACCGAAAAGGATTTTGAGCAGACGCTTTCCTTGCTCGCGGAAGTTGAGTACGATCAGGTCTTCGCCTTCACTTTTTCGCCGCGGCCCAAGACTGCCGCGTTGGGATTTGTTGATACCATTGCGGAAGAAGAAAAAAGCCGCCGCCTGGCGTTGTTGCAGGAAGTGCAGCGCGGGATTCAGTTGCGGCGCAATCAAGCATTAGTCGGGCAGAAGTTCGAAGTTCTCGTGGAAGGCTATCAGCCGCGTTTGGGACAGGCCGTAGGACGGACCACCAGCAATCGGGTCCTCAACTTCCCCGGCGCAGCCGCCGACACAGGATGTTACCGGCAGGTCACGGTGACCGCGGCGGGACCGAATAGCCTGGTGGGCAAGGTAGATTGAGTCATTGAGTGATCGGGTCATTTACGAGCTGTCCTTGGTCCGGTGTCCGTCGTCAGTGGCGTAAAGGTCTTGAACTCTGCGCATCTTTGCAACGGACAACTGGCAACGGACGACGGACAGTTGGCAGCTTTTCAATGACCCGATGACTCAATGACCCGATTAAAGGAGGGGGCGCATGGAAGTGGAAATGAAGATCCGAGGTTTGGTCATGGACCCCGTCACCAACATGCCGATCGTGATTTTGAAGGACGTCGGCGGGCAATCCGTGCTGCCGATTTGGGTGGGAATTTATGAAGCGAACGCCATCGCCCTCGAAATCGAAAAGGTAACCACCCCTCGCCCCATGACGCATGACCTTTTGAGGAACCTGCTGCTGGGACTGGAAACACACGTGCAAAAAGTAGTGGTGAACGAGCTTCGCGATGACACTTTCTATGCCTTGATTTGGCTGGAACGGAATGGCGAAATGATGTCGATTGATTCGCGCCCCAGCGATGCCCTGGCGCTTGCTCTACGTGTGGATTGCCCGATTTTTGTTGATGACGAAGTTTTGAAGAGTTCCAAGAATGCCGGGAACTCCACCGACAAAGTCAGCAACGACGAATTGCGAAAGTGGCTGGAGAATTTGAACGACGAAGATATGGGACGGTACAAAATGTAGGGATCAGCGGTTGGGGGTTAGGGATTAGGGAAACCTGGAATCCCAACCTCGGCCCGCGTTCCCTAAGCCCTAATTCCAAGTCCCTAATCCCTAACATGGCTGCAACCGTAATTGCCATCGCGAACCAGAAGGGCGGCGTCGNNCAGTCCAACACCACGCTGACCTTTTTCTCCCCGGATGAAATCAAGGGCACGATTTACGATGTGCTCTCGGACCCGCACGTCATGGTGAGGGACGTCGTGCATCCCACCAAAGTGGCCAACCTATGCCTGGTGCCTGCCAAGATTTCCCTGGCCAAGCTGGAGGCTAACCTGGTGGGGCAGTTTGATGCTCCTTTCCGCTTGAAAGACGCATTGGCAGGGGCGCGCGAAGATTTTGACCTGATTGTAATTGACACCCCTCCGGCGCTCGGAATCATCACCGTCAACGCCCTGGTGGCGGCAAACTATTTGCTGGTTCCCATCCAGGCCTCCTACTACTCGCTGGAAGGGACGGATGACTTGCTGGAAACGCTGGAACGCATTCGTTCACGTCCCAACCCCGAGTTGCAATTACTGGGCGTCATCGTGACGCTTTACGACAAGCGCACCAACCTGGCGCGGGATATCTATAAGCAGGTCCGGGAAGTGTTTGGCGAGAAAGTTTTCAAGACCGTCATCGGCAAGAACGTGCGCCTGGAGGAGAGCCCCGCCTACAAGGAAACGATCTTCAGCTATGCTCCCGGTTCCACCGGGGCGGCCGAATACGCGCAGCTCGCCAGGGAGGTTATGCAACGTGTCAGTTAGACGCGCTGGTTTACCCATCACCGTCAAGATGCGGCACAACTCGCATTATGTTGAGGACATCATTTCGCGCACCGGCGCCGCCATCGGCCGCATGATTCCCATTGAGCAGATTCAGCCCAACGCCGATCAGCCCCGCAAGCAATTGGGAGACCTGCAAGGCCTTACGGATTCCGTGCGGGAAAAGGGTGTGCTGGAGCCCCTGCTGGTGCGTTACCTGGCGGAATCCGACCGGTTCATGATCATCTCCGGCGAGCGCCGCTTCCACGCCGCGCGCGCCGCGGGTTTGCGAGAGCTGCCGTGCATTGAGAAAGACGTGGACGACGGCGAAACGATGGAGATCGCCCTCATCGAAAATCTGCAACGCAAGGACCTGACGCCTTTTGAGGAGGCGGACGGCGTGCAGGCCCTGGCAGACCGTTTTGAACTGACCCACGAGGATATCGCCCAGCGAATCGCCAAGTCGCGGTCCTCGATCACGGAAACCTTGAGCCTTCGCACTATCCCGGATGCGGTGAAGGCGCAGTGCATCGAAGCTGGAGTGCTTTCCAAATCCCAGTTGCTGCAAGTGGCGCGCCAACCGAGCGAGGCCAGGATGCGCGACCTCGTCCGGCGCTTTGCCCTGGGTCTGGTCAACCGCGAACAGGCGCGCGCGGAACGTAACCCCGACAAGAAGCCTCGCCAAGCGGTGTTCAACTATGTTCCTCCCGCCAAGGAATTCAAGCTGACTCTGAAATTCCGCAAGGGCAGTGTGGAGCGGGAGGAGATCGTTGCCGCCCTGCGCCGGATTATTGAAACGCTGGAAACCGAAACCTAAATTCCGGGTCAAGCTTGCCAATGAAATAGCGGGATTCGGTGGGGGCGCATCGGGACATCATGCTCTTACGCCAGAATTCACACGGACTGGCCAGGAGTTGTGCGGCATGATTCCGGGAGCGGCCGGGGCGGGGGACTGCCACCGGTTGTTTGTTTACGGCACGCTGCGGCGCGGCCTCCGACTGCACCATCACCTGGAGCGCCTCGGCGCGAGGTTTCGGGCGGAAGCAAGAGTTTCGGCGGAGCTTTTCGATTTGGGACGCTATCCGGGGGCGAGCCCAGCGAGCGGAAAAGGGAAATGGGTTCACGGGGGTTCACATGGATGGTTTGGAAGACCGGACGCAAAACGTCATTCTGGAAACGGACCGCTTGCGCTTCGCCACTTGGATAAAGGAAGACTGGAAGGATTTTCAGAAGATCGCCACGGACCCCCTGGTGGTACGTTACCTCGGGACGGGTGAGGCGTGGCCGGAAGAACGCACCAGGGAATTTGTGAGTCGGCAGTGCGAGAACTGGGAGAAGCAGGGAATCTGCCTGTGGAAGTTGCTGCCGAAAGACAGTGATACGTTGATTGGAATCTGCGGCCTCCAGCGACTGCCGGAAGGGCCGGACGTGGAAATCGGCTGGTGGCTGGACCCCGCGCATTGGGGAAAGGGTCTGGCCTCGGAAGCAGCGCGCCACGCGCTGGCTTACGGTTTCGAAGTCAACAGACTTGAACGGATTGTAGCCATCGCTCAGGCTGCCAACCGGGATTCTCTCCGGGTGATGGAAAAGATCGGCATGCGCTTTGAAAGGGAAGCGGTACACAAGGGAATCCGCGTGGTGCTTTACGCGATCTCGCGCGAGCACTTCATTGCCGAACTGGCAAAAGCGGAGGAGCGTGCCTGAAGTCTTGCCACCCACGCTGACTCCGGCGCAGGTTGCCCGCCTGGAAAGCCTGCTGAAAGCGGGTTTCCAATTTGTAACGTTCGAGCAGTTTGCGCGATACCCCGGGGTGGAAAAGGCAGGCTTTGTCGCCTTGCTGGACATTTCCGGTGAAAAGGTGCGGCAGTTTGGAAGCGTGGGATATCACATGGGCAGCGGGATCGGCGTCCTGATTGAGCGCGCCGGCGGCAAAGCGTTCGTGTGGAAGAATGAGTTGGTGAATGCAACGCCGGAGCTCCTGGCCGCGTATGAGGGCGTGAAGAAAGAACTGGCTGAGCTGTTGACGGAGAATGTGAAGCAGTGATTGCGGAGTGGAGCCGCGAGGAGCAGGTGTAGCGCGTCCTGTTCTGTTGATGGTCCGCGGCTCGTCCCCGATGGGCAAGGATAAGCCGCGGACCTTCAACAGAACAGGTCCGCGCTGCACTTTCTCTTAACTCTGCTTTGGGGAGTGTGAACTCAGATGCAAGAATCTCTGGACATCCTGATTGTGGGCGCGGGGCCTACGGGGTTGGCGTGTGCCATTGAAGCGGCGGCCAACAATATGAATTTCCTGGTGGTGGAAAAAGGTGTGCTGGTGAACTCGATTTACAACTATCCCAGCACCATGACGTTCTTCACCTCGCGCGAGCTTTTGGAAATCGGGGATCTGCCCTTTCCGAGTTTGAACACCAAGCCCCATCGCGCCGAAGCTCTGGAGTATTACCGCCGGGTGGCGGATTTCTACCGCTTGCCCATCCATTTCCAGGAAAGGGTCCTGGGAATCCGCGGGCATGGCGGTGAGTATCATGTGCAGACCGAGACTTCCGACGGCCACCGCGGTGAACACACCACGAAGACGGCCATCATCGCCACGGGCTACTATGACCTCCCCAACCTGCTGGGAATTCCCGGCGAAGACCTTCCCAGGGTCTCGCACTATTACACTGACCCGCATCCGTATTACCGCCGCAAAGTGGCCGTGATTGGCGGGGCGAACTCCGCCGTCGTCGCCGCCCTCGACCTTTGGCGCCATGGGGCGGAAGTCACCCTGATCTACCGCGAGCCTGCACTTAGTTCGCACATCAAATACTGGATTCTGCCCGACATCGAAAACCGCATCAAGGAAGGCTCAATTCGCGCTCTGCCGGAATCCGAGGTGAAGGAGATTGCTCTCCGTTCCATCTGCGTCCATCAGAAAGATGCCGAGATTCTGCGCCTGGAGAACGACTTTGTCTTCGCCCTCACCGGATACCATCCCGACTTTCGTTTCCTGCGCGATATTGGCGTGGAAATTGACCCCACAACCCATCGTCCCCATTGCAATTCCGAAACCCTGGAGAGCAATGTGCCGGGAATCTATCTCGCCGGCGTCATCATCGCGGGCAGGGATACCAATGAAATCTTCATTGAGAACGGCCGCTTTCACGGGAAGCAAATTCTTGCCGACATTGTGAAGAAGCTTTAGGAGGTTGCGGAAAAACTCATTGGCACTGTCATTCTGAGGAGCCAGCAGGCGGTCCTGAGCTTAGCGAAGGAAGAATCTCGCATTGTCTTGAAAACACTCAGAGCGAGATCCTTCGCTGCTGCTCAGGATGACAGCATTGAAAAGTTTTTCCGCAGCCTGCTAGGAATGCGAACGCGCTCGGCATTCAGGAGTCAGGAGCCGGAGAGAATGCGCAAACACAAAGCAGCGGATGGAAGAGATGAAAAATCCCCGGTGTTTCGCATCAATGCGGAAATCCCCAGGCCATCCCCAAACATGATTGCCAAGTTTAGCCAAATCCCTGCCGCGAATATCAGTGATGCGGCAGGAAACATCAATACCATGGATTCGGGGATGCAAGCCTTGGTGCCGGGCGCCAGGATCTGCGGTCCAGCTTGTACGGTGTCAACCCGCGTGGGAGATTTCCTTGCCATCCTCCAAGGCTTGGATGCCGCCAAGCCGGGCGACGTGCTGGTGGTCGGCAGCCAGGGGAGTCCGGACGTCGCCGTCTTTGGTGAGATCACCTCCACGGAAGCCAAATTGAAGGGGCTGGCGGGGCTCGTGACCGAGGGCAGGGTACGCGACATCGAGGGAATTCGAAAAATTGGTTTCCCGGTTTTTGCTCGCGGCACTTCTCCTCGTGTGGCGGGCCGCGGTTCGCTCGGCGAAGTCAACGTCCCGACCCAATGCGGTGGGGTCGTAGTCGAACCGGGCGATATCATCGTCGGGGACGCGGATGGCGTGGTCGTGGTTCCGCGCCAGAAGGCGGCGGAGATTCTCCGGCTCGCTCGCAATATCATGAGGTTTGAGGATGCCTTGGTCAACAAGGTCAGGGCAGGCTTATCGCAAGTTGAATTCTTCAAGCTGGATCAACAGTTCAAAGCCCTATATCGCGCCCACCGGAAAGGTCACGGCAAGCTGGACTAAGAATTCGAAACCTGCCAACGGAAATTGCCTGCAGCAAGTGGTGCTAAACTTCGCCCCCAAGTAGTGGGGAGATTCGGCGGGCAATCCTTTCTATTGGGTATTTGAGATGAGACGGACTATTTCCAAGGGCAGAGCAAAGAAGTCCCACGGCGAAATGGGGCGGCGCGAGTTCACCAGGGCGGTCGGGGCTGCGGTGGGCTTCTATCTGCTGCCCACGGCCGTCAAGGGGGCCGAGCCGGGCATTGAGTACATTCGGAAAACCATTCCCGAGATTTCCGTCCCGGCCTATCGCGGTGCAAGCTATGCGGATCGTGTTCCCGACACGCTGGATTTGGCGGAACGGGCGCGCCTGGCCATCAATGCGCTCACCCGCCTTTCCGACCCGGAGGCGGATTATGAATGCTGGTTCACGCTGCAAGTGAATCGGAAACCGATGGTGATGACGCACGAATGGTCGGATTATGTTGGCGAGCAGCCCAAGTTCATGGAGGCCCTTACTCTTCTGCGGACGGTGACCGGAGACACATCACATCCCGAGGCGGAATTGGGCATGATGAAGGCCGCCGCCCACATGCTCGGTGAAGACGGTCTCTATTATCAGCCGATTCATGGCCGGCCTTGGGCGCTCACAAACTCAAACCACCATCCTGTCCCCTGGACAAACGATCCCAAGGTGGCCAAGGCGGGGCAATTCTCCGATGCGTATTCCTGCGGCCGGATGCTGTTGGCGATGACGTTGTGGTACCAGCGGGACAAGAACCCCTTCTGGAAGGACATCGCCGAGCGGATGATCAACCGGTTTGGTGAACTGGCAGTGGACCGGGGCGACTATGCCTATTTCCCCACGCCCTTCATTCATCCCGGCTTCCTGACTCCCGGTGAAACGCCGGGTGCAAGCGTCTCGGATAAATCCACCCATTTTACTCACCTCGGGGCCATCCACGGGATGAGCCGCTACTACGAAGTTACCGGACATGAGCCCGCCTTGCGGCTGGCCGGCAAGCTGAGCCGATACATGCGAGACCATTCCGGCCACTACGACAGTGAAGGGCGCGCCCCCAACCAGCACTTTCATGGCAGCACCTGCACGTTGCTGGCGATGTTGGAATACCCCGCGCTGGCTCGCGACCAGGCGCTCCTGGAATTTGTCCGCAAGAGCTATGAATGGCACCGGACGATTGGATCGGCTTTGGTGGGTTTCTTCCCCGAGATCGTGCGGCAGGATTACCTGACCAGCGAGAGCTGTGAGATTGCCAACATGATCGACCTTGCGGTGCGTATGAGCCAGTTGGGTGTGGGAGATTATTGGGACGATGCGGACCGCTACCTGCGCAATCAATTCGCCGAGAACCAATTGACGCACGGGGAGTGGATGCAGCAGATTTCCGATACGTACCCGAAATCGCCGGTCAGTGGCAGCCAAACCAGCAGCGACGCGGTCTGCCGCAACCTCGGGGGATTTGCCGGTTGGTCGCTGGGAAACGACTTCATGCCACAGCCGGTGGGGCCGCTGCCCCGGGGCTTCGCTTTCATGCACTGCTGCACGGGCAACTCCGCTCGGGCTATCTATTATGCCTGGCAGGGAATGCTGGACTACGCAGACGGCAAATTGCAGGTCAACCTTTTAATGAATCGGTCTTCGCAATGGGCTGACGTCCGCAGCTTTATCCCTTATGAGGGCTGGGTGGAGGTGATTCCGAAGCAGCGCTGTCACGTTTCCGTTCGGGTTCCCGACTGGGTGAATAAATCCCAGGTCACAGTGCGCGTAGGAGAAGAAGAGCGCCCGGCAAGTTGGACTGGCCGTTACCTGGAGGTGGGTGAGTGCGCGCCCCAAGACAAAGTGTGGATCTCCTTCCCGATTTCCGAGCGCACCCAGCAGGAGACCATCGGGGCCCGTCAATACACTCTGACCCTCAAGGGCAATGATGTGGTGGCGATTGATCCTCCGGGGAAATATTGCCCGTACTATCAGCGTCAGAAATACCGGCAGGGAAGCGTGCAGTGGAAAAACGTCCAACGGTTTGTGTCCGATGAGAGGTTGGTGATTTGACGCGCGTGGGCTTCGCATTCGATGTGAGCGGTCAATACATCGGCAGCGCCATCCGTGCGGCGATTATGTTTGCATGAGGTCTTCATCATGGCCAAATTCAGCTTCATCCTAGTGGAAAGGCCGGACTCGTTCGGCTCCTTCGGGGCGTTCGCCACAGCGCTAAGGTCCATCAAAGAGCTGGGCTTTGCGGGTGTCGAGTTCAACCTGACCGGGCCGTGCGGTTACGAAGTGGACGCCGTCTCCCGCGTCGTGGAGTCCATCAACCTGCCCGTCGTCTCTTTTCTCACTGGCGCCAACTATTTCAGCGAGGGGCTCTGCCTCGGTTCTCCACGCGCGGAAGTGCGCCGGCAAGCCGTGGAACGGTTGCAGGCCTACACGCAGATCGCGGCCCGCTTCGGTGCGGTGCTGGTGATCGGTCAGATGCAGGGATTTGCCCGTGACGAACCGAATCGCGCGGTGGGTGAAGCGCGCATCGAAGAGTGCCTGAAGCCGGTGATTGAGGCTGCCGAACGGCATGGCACGACCATCGCCTTCGAGCCGGTGAACCATCTACAGGCCGGATTCCATCCTTCCCTCGCTGATGTCATGGCTCTCGCGGCGCGCCTGGGTTCGCCGCGATTCAAGCCCATGCTCGACACCTTCCACATGAATATCGAAGAGAAGTCCATGATCGAGCCTATCCACCGCGCGGGGCGGGACCTGGCCCACTTCCATCTGTGCGAATCAACCGGGAGTTTCCTGGGTAGCGGTCACTTCGACTTCAAAGCAATCCTTGCCGCTCTCGATCAAACTGGCTATGCGGGCTACGTTTCGGTAAAAGCCTATCGCCAGCCCTGGGCGGTCGCCGCTCGAGAGACGATGCAATTCTTGACGGAGTTGGAGGCTGGCGGATAGCTCGTTGCATCGAGGTTGACAGTTGACAGTCGACAGTTAACAGTCAAGGCGTTCTCGGTTCAAACTGTGAATTGCGGACTGTGAACTCTTCGCCACAGTTGAAAGTCGACAGTTAACATCCAACGCACCAGTAGCGGCGGGCGTTACGCTCGGCGTGATGTCTCGCGATGTCAGAAGGGGTTTGGGCCATCACCCGGATTGATGAAGACCTTACCGGCTTCCACCTTTACCGGATAGGTTTTCAGGTCCACGCAGGCGGGTGCGCCTTTGGCCTGGCCGGTGGTGAAGTCAAATCGTCCGTTGTGCTTCGGACATTCGATGATGTGGTCCATGACGAAGCCGCCCGCGAGATGGACGTTGGCGTGGGTGCAGAATCCGTCGGTGGCGTAATAAGTGTCCTCCGCCGTCCGGTAGATGGCAAAGGTGCGGTCGTCGTGATCGAAGCGCATCACGTCTTCCTTTTCGATCTCGCCGGTGTTGCAGACTTCAATCCAGGATTCATTCATAGGGTCACTCGGCTATGCGGGCTCCAGCGAGGAAACGGGCTGGGCGGTACTCGGCAATTCGCGCCGAACGAAATAGGTCGGGTCTTTCAGTTCCCTGATCAGGGTAGGGATGATTTCCCGGTAGGCTTCCCATAGGCCGCTGTAGGGTTTCGGCATGTCGGCCCTCAGTTCCTGGTGCAGCTTGCCCAGGGCGTGGTAGGGCACCATGGGGAACATGTGGTGTTCGATGTGGTAATTCATCTCCCAGTAGATGAAGCGGAAGATGGGATTCATGTAAATGGTGCGGGTGTTGAGGCGGTGGTCGAGAATGTCTTCGGCCAGGCCCGCGTGCTGGGTGAGGCTGAAGATATCCATCAGCCAACCTCCGTAGACGGCGGCCAGGCCAACGTACATCAGCGGCAGGATGCTGCGCGTGGCCACGGCCAAGGCAATGACCGCCGCGTAAATCAGGATGTAGATGCGCGCGTTGCGATAAACTTTGTGGCGTTCCTGGTCGGGAATGTAGGTCTCCTCCGCCGGGGTAAGCCGCCCAAAGGAGTGCCGCAGAATCTCGGTAAATTCCGTTCGCAGCCGCTTCAGGTTGAACACATCCAGCGCGATGCCCAGCAGATCGGGCGGACGCGGGGCGGGGATTTCCGGGTCGCGGCCGACGATAATGGTGTCCGTGTGGTGCCGGGTGTGACTCCACCGCGACGGCACGGATTCAAAGATGTACATGAACGAGCCGATTTCATACAGGGCAATGTTCATCCACGGCGTCTTGAAGGCCGTCCCATGGCCCGCCTCGTGCCAACGTGGACCGGAGGCCGAACCGTAAAGCACGCCATAGACAAGGAAACAGGGAACCGTCCACCACGTGTGCCACGTCAGGTAACCGAGCGTGCCCGAGATGATGAGCGCCGCAAACCAGAGCAACGTATCGCGGATCGCCGGTCCGTCCCGCCGCTGCATAAGTTCCTTCAGCCGCGAGCGCGGGATTTTGCAGGCATACCACTCCGCATTGGCCAAACCGCGCTCCTCGGCGAGCTTGGCCTCGCGCCCAATGAGGCTGTAATCACGTTTGGTGATTTCAACTGGCATCCTGATCCCCGATTGATTTGTCTTTAGAACCGATAAGTCCCGTGCCGGGATTTGCATTTTGCCTTCCCGGCCGATCGATAACATACCCCACTCCCGTCAGTATGCCATACTTCAGGCACGTTTTTGAGTGGGTAGGCAGCATTGCTGCCCGCTCTCTGAAAAACTGCGCAGTTCAGGCTCCTGCGGCGCCCATCCCGGCAGAGGTTTGAGATTTCATTCCCAAAGCAAGAGTGATGGCAAGGAAGCCGGAGCCGCCAGGCGCAGGTATTCGTATCCGATGCCGGCCATGCCCTGGTGAAACGAAGCGAGGTAGGGGGCTTTTTTCCAGCCCAATGCGTAGCTACCCGGGGGTTGGGAACGTCGCAGGATAGTCGACGCCATTTGTCGGGCCTGCTGCAGGTAACCCGGATCGCCGAGTTCTTGGGCCGCCACCACCAACGCCTCGACGCGCCCCATCGCACCGCAGCAAACCGTGTCCACCCCCTGCGTTCCCGCCAGCCGGGTGGCCCTTAAGCCGTGAGAAATATCCTGGCGGACCTGTGGGGTATCGAGAATGGGAAGCGCGGCCAAGCGGCTCAAAGCGATCCCTGTGGCCCCGTGGCACCAGCTTGTCATATGGGAGTAACCCTGCTCGGTAGGCGGATGGCGGAAGTCGGGCCAGTTGGAAACCTCGGGCATGAAGACGCTGGTTTCATACGCCTCGGCCTCCAGCGCCGCTTCCCGGAAGGATATTTCGCCGGTGGCTTCATACAGCTTAAGCAGGGCATAGGCGATCCCGGCAGCGCCATGGGAAAACCCGGTCAGCATCTCCTCGCCCAATGTTTTCCATGCCCTCGGCCCCTGGCGGCTGGCCGACCGATGCTGCAAGAGATGCTCCCCGCACAGGACCGCCTTATCGAGAGCCTCCGGAAGCCGTATCGCCCGATGGAGTGCCAGGAGAGCCAGCACCGCTCCCGCCGCTCCCATGATCAGATCGAACTTGCGGTCTGACGCAATGCGCTTGGCATCCAGCATTTCGGCAAAACGCCCGGCATGGAGGAGCCATTCCTCTTCTCCCAGGAACTCACTGGCACGGACGAGCGCGTAGATGACGGAGGATTGACCCGCCCCGGCGCCGATGCCCGGCTCAAAGAGAGCCCCTGTATAGTCGGGCCGCACCGCCTCCCGGACAACCGTTGCCAGGGCGGAGCGAGCCAAGGCGGTCAAATACGGTTCGCATGCTAGTTTTTGCGCTGCCGCCAGGAACAACACCACGCCGCAAAGGCCGTCGTAGAAACGTGGGGCCATCGGCTCCAATTGATAGCGCTGGGCCTCGGCGTGATAGGCCAGCGTGTTCCAACTAACGCCCTCATGGAAGGGGAGCGCGGCCCCGCGAATCTGCTGGGCGATGCGGAGCGCCTCTGCCAGGAAATCGTCCAGACCTCCGTCGTCTTCCCCTTCCTCCGGGACCTCGGAAGCCCCGGAGGGGGTTTTGCCTACCACCTCCGGCTCACCTTCTTGCAGCTCGAACGAAGTTTGCAGGAAACTCAATTGGCGCTGCAAATCTTCCTCGCTCAGGCTTCCGAATCGCCTTTGGACCTGAGAAAATCCGGACTCCCGAAAGAATTGAGGGATCGAGCCGCCACCTTCGAGAAGCAGACAGTCTCCTTCCGCCGCGTAATGGAATATGGGGATATCCCCTTGCAGAAGGCTCCTTCGCTCATCTGCCAGAATCGGCCAATTGAAGAGCCGGTCCTCGGCATAGAGCAGGGGGCGGCTGAACAGCTCCAGTTCGATGCTCGCGTCCATGCCATGGCGGAGGCAGCGGGGAGAATACAGCCGCTTCAGCATCGAACCATAGATCCGCGTGTCCCTGAACACGAAACGCAGGCCCGACCAGTTGCGCAGAGGACCCTGGGGGCCCAACATCTCGGCCCCCCGCGCCTGGAGAAAGCGATACATTGGCTCGAACCCGGCGCCCATCTGGTCCACGTAGGGTGCCGCCTGCACCTTCTCGCCATTCAAAATCACCACATTGTCGGTCGGGCGGAGGGAAACCCGTTCCGCTCGAAGTCGCATGGCGTCGGTGTTAATGTCCTCCCAGGTTTTTCTCCGGAAGTGGGTCACCTGAACCTCGGTTCCCCCCAGCCCGCTGACGTCGTAGCTCTCACCTGTTGGCCGGATCTCCCAGCGCGGGAGCAAGCCGGTGCGGAACACTGAGTCCTCATAGAAGAACCGGCTGGCAAGGGAGAGCGGTCCTTCCTCTCCCTCCGGTCCGAAGTACCGGATGCGCGGCTGGAGCAGGGTTTCATGGTCAATGAGCACCGGATGTTCCCCCGCCGCGATGAGGTTCTCGCAATGGCAGTCGCTTCCTTCCAGGGCATAAATCAGGCACACGAACATCCCCGCGCGGTAATAGTAGGCCTCGACGTCCCGCTGATCTCGGCAGGGACTCGGCTTGATTTCCTCCACCCATCCGTAGGCGCCTCGATCCAGCACCTGGAGTGTCCGGAAGGGGGGCAGTTCGGTGAGGCGGTTGATCCAACCAAGCAAATTCCAATAGGCGGCCTCAGCCGCGATCATCTTGGGTTTGTAGATCAGCCTGATGCCGGCGGCGAAGTGCACCCCGAGCGCCGTGCGTCCTGCCCGGTGTGGGTCTGACAAGTCGACGTCCAGCCTGATGACAAGCCCCAGCGGCTGCCCATGGTTGAACCGATTTGCCAGTTCCGCCTGGTCAGCTTCCAGGCGAAGGAGAAACTCCCGAGCCGCCTCCACCCATTGGGAAAGCCGCGTAGCCAGATATCTCGCCAGCACCGGATATTCCCGAAAGAGGCGGAGCAGGCCCTCGCCTTCGAGGGACCGCAGGAAGGCTTCGTAGAGTTGTCGGGAGCCGGTGCCGGGATGCGGTTCCGACCCAGGTGGAGCTACGGCGGGGGAAATCTGGTGCGCGGCGCGGAACAGCGTGAATTCGAGATCCAGAGTCTCTGCCGCGATCGCCTCCCAGGAAATCAGCAGGGACCGCTCCCACTGCCGATGGGCCGCCTCCGCCAACAGAGAATAGGCAGCCCCGGACTCTTTCTGCAATGTCTCCCGGGCCAGCCGTAGGAAGGAATAAAGAAGCTCTTCAAAGGCGACAGGTTGCTCCGCCCGAATGGAAGCCAGGTCGTTCTTGCGGAGGTCTTCGTCCCGTGGCGCTTGGGAGGACTCGATCATACGCCGCAGCAATTGCGCCCATGGCGGCAAATCTTTATCAGGGTTTGCCCACCGGACTCGCCCCACCAGGCCCCGGGCACGGTCCGCATCGAGGCCGTCCCACTGGAGGCGCTTGGCAATGACTTTCTCGTCGCCCTTGGCACAATTCTTCCGCCATGCGGCCATCCGCTTCTCAATCTCTTCAGAATCCTCGGCATGAGTTTCCGGCAGGAAGTCGCCGCCTAGCGGTAGTTTACTGCGAAA
>PLWR01000217.1 GCA_003165615.1 Acidobacteriota bacterium
GCGAAGGCGATTTGATGGCCCAGGTCGCGGCCTGCCGATTGGGGGAGCGCCGCCTGCAAGAACTGCTGCACCGATATGGAACCCCGCGGACCGGATTCTACCTGGAAGCCTTGCAGTCATACTCCGCCCGATTGATGAAGGAAGCGTTGGAAAAGATTCCGGCCGGCACGTACACGGCGGAAGATTTTCTCGATGACGACGGCCACGGCCCGGAGCCGGTCCGTTTCCGTGTGGCCATCAGGATTCGCGGGGGCAGAGCCACGGTGGACTTTCAGGGTACATCCCCACAACGCCCCGGTTGCGTGAACGCGGTTTTTGCCATCACTTACTCTGCGGTGTTTTACGTCTTCCGCTGTTTGCTGGGTGAGAACGTGCCTGCTTGCGCCGGTCTGATGGACCCCATCGAGGTGCGCGCGCCGGAAGGAAGTGTGGTAAACGCCCGGCCGCCCGCCGCCGTGGCCGCGGGCAACGTCGAGACCTCGCAGCGAATTGTGGATGTCCTGCTGCGAGCGCTGGCGCAGGCATTGCCGGAGCGAATTCCCGCCGCCAGCTCCGGGACCATGAACAACCTTTCCTTCGGCGGGGTGGATCCGCGCACGGGCGAGGCTTTTGCTTATTACGAAACCATCGCCGGGGGCATGGGGGCGCGGCCTTCTGCCGACGGCCTGAGCGGCGTGCACACCCACATGACGAATTCGCTCAACACTCCCATCGAGGCGTTGGAATCCGCCTACCCGGTGCGCGTGCTGCGCTATTCACTGCGCCGAGGGTCAGGGGGTGATGGTAAGTTCCGTGGGGGCGAAGGCATCGTGCGGGAAATCGAGTTCCTCACCGAGGTCCGTGGGAATATTCTTTCCGACCGCCGCAAGTTCAGCCCCTACGGCTTGGCGGGCGGCAAACCCGGGCGTCCGGGAAAAAATCAACTGACCGTGCAAGGCCGCAGGCACATGCTGCCCGGTAAAGCTGCGTTCACTGCTCCCCGCGGTAGCGTTTTGAAAATCGAAACACCCGGTGGCGGGGGGTGGGGTTAGGGGCTAGGGATTAAGGGGTGGCGCATACGTTGCTTTTCATGTATGCGCTCCGGCAACACGTGCAACATCCCTGTCCACGCCTCCTAACCGTGGCCGGTCCTGGCTGGCCAACGGTTGCCGACATGAAAGGCAATGTCGGCGCCACCCGCGAGTTTCGAATTTCGAGTTTCGAGTTTCGGCTTAAGGAGACCTTATGGAACCTGTTGATCGGCGCGATTTCATCAAAACCGTAGCGGGAAGTGCAGCGTTCGCTGCCTTGGAAGGCAGAGCGGCTGCGCTGCCCAATGCCGGACCGGTTTTCCTCTCCACCTGGGTTCATGGGAAGCCCGCCAATGAACGCGCGGCAGAAGTTCTGAAAAGCGGAGGGAGCCTGCTGGATGCTGTTGAGAAAGGGATCAACGTGCCGGAAAGCGATCCCAACGTGACCAGCGTTGGCTACGGCGGGATTCCCAATGCCGAGGGAGTCGTCGAACTCGACGCGGCAATCATGGACGGCGCCCGCCATCGCGCTGGTTCGGTGTGCAATCTGCACATGATCAAGAATCCTATTTCGGTGGCCCGCCTGGTGATGGAGAGAACTCGCCATACCACGCTTGCCGGTGAAGGAGCGTTTCGATTCGCGCTGAAAATGGGATTTGAACCCCAAACCCTTCTCACTCCCCAGAGCTTGCAAAAATGGCAGGAATGGAAAGCCAACCCACTTCACAAAACGTTTTGGCTGACGCCGGAAAACCACGATACCATCGGCATGGTGGCTACGGACGGAAAAGGACACGTCGTTGCCGGCTGCTCCACCTCCGGGCTGGCGTTTAAGATTCCCGGGCGCGTGGGGGATTCCCCGCTGGTCGGCTGCGGCGTTTACGCTGACGACAACGTGGGAGCAGCCTCTGCCACGGGCGATGGCGATCTGATGACCAATTACTGCACCAGCATATCGATTGTCCACCTGATGGCGCGTGGAGCGTCGCCGCAGGACGCTTGCATGGAATTGTTGCGGCACATGGTGAAGACAGACCCCCAGAATAAGGATGTTGAGGTCGCGGTGATTGCCATCAACACGCGCGGGGAAATCGGAGCAGCGTGCATGAATGATGGCTTTCACCTCAAGTATGCCCTGTGGCGGAACGAGGAGAGCCAGCTCCTGGAATCAGTCAAACTGATTTAGTCGCAATACTGTTCACATAAGGGGTTTGGGGAAATTGTTCTTCAATTTTTCCCGAGAGATCCCCTCACCCCTACCACCAGCAGAACGTGGGGCCCCCTCCNNCCCTCTCCCCCAAGGGGGCGAGAGATGTTAATTCAAATTAGTTCCATCTTCGCCGCCAGGAGACCACAGCATCCACGCGAGCACGGCCCCTGTGAGGAGTGCGAGCGCCACACCGTTCTGCAAGAAAAACTTATGGGATTGCCCAAACAAGTCCACAAGCGCTTCCGCCGATGGCATACCGAACAGAACGATCAGGTATGCCAGTATGTTATCCCGAAGGAAGAAGCCTACCACCAAACCTGCCACTGCCAGGGGGAGGAGGCCCATCACCCAGCCTGCGCCGAATTCAGCAAGAGAGTGCGCGTGGGTTGGTCCCAATGAAACAAAAATCAGTGCCAATCCCACCCACAGCCACCACGCCCGCCGTTTCCAGCCGGCGCGGACGATAAAGATGGCCAACCCCGCCACCGCTGCAAGCAGGAAGGTGCGGGTAAGTATCGAAAGGAAAAACCCGAGAGCCGGCCACTGGGTGCTGAATGTCGCGGGAAAGAGATCATCTTTAATGGGCGCGTAGGCATGAAACACGCTGGTGAAGAGCGCATCGACCCGCGCCATTCCCGCGCCGGCGGCAAGGCTCAAAACCAATGCGACCAGCGCATCGCGTCGCCACCCACGCCGCGCTGCTTCGCTAAAAACCTTCCATGCGTCGGGGTAGAGACTGACCGCGGCGCCAATCAGCAGCCACGCAAACAAACCCTCCAACAGGGGGACCACCATCACGCCGACGCCAACCAATAATTTCCAAACCGTGAGAGGCATTGACGTATCGTAGTTGCGGTAGGCCAAGGGAAGACCATTCAGGGCTCCCATGAGCCCGAGAATGGCAAGCACGACTCCGAATTTCGCCGATTGCTTCCACTGCATCTGCCCGGACCGAACCAGGTTCACAAACAGAATCAGCCCGCTGGCAACCAATGTGAACACGGTCAGGATCGACACGGCAGCCAGGACGTTGTTAACAAGATTGCGACTTTCCTGGGCGCGCTCCCACTCCTCCGGCAGCTTGAAAGAACGCGAGAAGCCCACCACCTGATCGCCGGCAATGTCGACTTGCAGCCGGTAATGCGCGTCGCCCACATTGCGCGGGTCACCAGCTTTGGCTTGCCAAACCATGGTGTAATCCTCGCGCGCTTTGCGTTTGTTGGCGTCGGAGCTTTGAAGTTCAAAGTCCTCCAAGTGGTATCCGTACTCCCGCACTGCTTGTTCCGCCAAAACCCGAGCCTGATCAGACGTGAGCGATGCGCCGGGAGCATCCTCGTCCAGCACATGATGAAATCCGAAAACCTTTCCGGAAACCGGATCAACGAAAACCGTGTACTCCTCTTTTTGCAGGGGACGGTAGTTTCGTATCTGCCACAAGGCGAGGCGGGTTGCCTGGCGGTAGAGCTGGTCCGCTTGCTCAAGAGATTTTCGCTCCGCCAGGTAGTGCAGTGCGGAAGAATTAACGTTGTCATTGATCCAAACGACATGGCGGTAAGTCGCCGGGTCAATTTTCCGCTGCCGCAGGAAGTTGTCGGAAATTCGCAGCGCATCCTGCGGTGATTCACGCAAAACAATGCCCTTTCCAAAACGGTAAACAGGAATGAATGCCAGAGTGGCAAAGACCACCGTCAGCACGCCCGCCAGAATCAAACGCGACTGGGAAAGCGGTTGGTAAGCCAGAGGCGTTTCGGGTGTGGCGGGCGCTTCCTGGATCGGTTCGGGGGCTTTCTCAGCGGCGTTCAAGAGAGTGTCTTCTTCCGCGAACGTCCCGGTTTTCAAATAGGCAGCCAGCGCCACGACGAGAGGGATGAGCATGATCCCCGCCGCTACTCCGCCCGAGAGCATCAGGTAATGATTGGGAGAGCGCAGCAAGAGGAAGGCGGTATAAAGCGCGTCTACGGAGTAGTGCCAAATCAGCGTGGCCAGAATCCCGAAGCGCAGCATGATCAGGCCCACGATCACACCGCCAAAACCCACTTCCAAGCCACGAATGAAGAAGGGTTGATTGGGATAAGGCGAGTGCAGAAATCCCCAAATGAAGGCCGCCAGCACCACGGCCAGTGGCCCCGATTTCAGATACTTTCGCAGGAAGGGGATGGCGAAGGCGCGGAATTGTATCTCTTCGGAAACGGCGGGGAAAAATCCAATAAAGAGGACCATAACCCAGGGGAAACGAGTATTGAGCAAGTCCGAAAAAGGGATTTCCGCGGGCGCCCACGCGCCCAGTCTATCGGCGGCCAGATAGAACACCGTTTGGTAGGCAAAGAAGAAAAAAGTAAGGGCGATTCCCACCACGTTCGCTATGAAGAAAGACCGCGTTCGCAGTCCCTGCCAACTGAAATAGCGGCGAATCGATATGAAGCGCGGATAAGCTTCCCGATAGACGGGTTCCGCGCTGGCCATCAGCAGGAAGATAAAGGCTCCGATAGCGATGGCCACAAGGAGATTCTCCACCACATAGCCGCTCGCGAAGCTGGAATAGGAATCCGTGGTGTGATATTCAAATTCCGCCTGCGAAAACATATTCAACTGGCCGAAGAAATAGAGCAGCGCCGCGATGGACGCGAAACTTGCCGAGAGACGGATGGGCACGTCGCGTTTGCGCAGGCGCTGGATCAAGAGGACGAGCCCGGCGATGCACAACAGAATCCAGGGAACCTCGTCCACCGCATAGGCGGCCTCGTTCCGGGAGCGCAGTTTCTTGTAATCGCGCGTCCAGCCTTCCGGAATCTTCACGAACTCGCGATAGCCGGCCACCTGGTCGCCGTCCACATCGACGTCCAGGCGCAAGCTGCCATCACCCAGTTCCACATCTTTCTGTTTCCAGGTGAAGGAGTAATCCGTGCGGGCCGGGCGCTTCTCACTGACGAAATCGACAAATTCCAAACCTGCCAGGTTGCGCCCAACGACCTCCACCAGAAACTTCTCCGCCAGGACTCGCGCCGCAGCCGAATCCAGATTGGCGCCGGGCGCGGACTCCGGCAGGTCGCGGTCGAATCCCACCACCTGTCCCGCGGGGCTGACATCCACGCGGAATTCTTCCTTTTGCTGCGGCTTGAACCAGCGATGCGACCAATGCCAGAGATGGAGGGGGCCGCGCGTCAGGGTATTCATGCGCGCCAGTCCTTGAGTGCGCTCGATGTAAACCTTGGCGTTATCGTCAAAGCCAAACACCGCGGCGTGCCGGTAACCGCTCACGTTCAAGCCGCGATTGGCGAGAAATTTGGCGGCCAGGGGGGTGGAATCATCCCGATTCACGCGGAATTCGATGGCGGCCTCGGGGAAGGCGTGAGAAAAGTATTTCACCCCAATCGCCAGCGAGATGCCCGCGACCACAATGGCAATAATGATGACCCGGCGATCCGTGGAAGTCAGATTAGTCGACATCGGTTTCCTCTTCTCGACAATGCCAGCGCAAAGCTCCGCCGATTATACTCGGTTGTCAGTAGACAGTGGTCAGTTGTCAGCAAAAGCAGGTATAGCGCGACCTGTTCTGGAAGGTCCGCGGCTCGTTCCCCACGAGCAAGGGAAGGCCGCGGACCTTCTACTGAGCGCTGCATAATACAG
>PLWR01000643.1 GCA_003165615.1 Acidobacteriota bacterium
TCCTGATTGAAGGTTACCGTGAGCACCTGATCCTCAGCCACGCCACTTGCGAGAATTGTGGGGACTGTAGAACTCACCACAAAAGGGGTAGTCTTGGCGCCCGCATACAGGGCCGTCACGACTAAAAAGACGACCGCCATTGTGGCAAATGTCCGGATTACTTCTTTTTTCATGGTTTCCTCCTGAATTATGCCCACTCCCTCAGAAGCGGGGCGTTTAGACTGACCAGGCTCAGCGTAGGTAGGAGCATTCCCGGCTCTTGACTGCATCCGGCGACAAAAACGACCAGCATGAGTGCCATAAACCACAGGTTGCTAACTTTCCATCTGCCCATTTGCGACCTCTCTTTGTTTAGTGGCATGGCGTGTCCTCACCGGCTCGATTACCGCACTGACCTTAACAACCCAATATCACAATTAGCGCATCCTATTGAATCGGGTACTGACTTGTCTGTTCAAAAAAGCACATCTGACAGTTTTGCTTTGCTCACGCCAGTTAGCGGGGAACACGGCGCGGCACACACCGTTTCTATCGGCTGGCCAGGGGGGAAGCTTGAATCTGTCTTTCCGGAGTCAGGCGACGGTGGTTTCTCCACGGCGTGGGGTGGATCCCGAACACCGCCATTCGTGAACCTTTATTTAGCACTTCGCAGCGCAAGGTTTGCGATGCGTATGAGCGACGCGTAGATTTGAGTTTCTTCCTCCATAACAGATTTTGTTGAAACGGAACCCCCTCCGTCTGTATCTAACCACAGCCGACGAAGCCGTGCAATAGTACTGCCGTACTGCCTGGCTGCCGAAGAGCCAAGCTCTCAGTCGGGGCAGGCCTACGAGAGGCTGGAACTTGCACTGTTGAAGACCTTGCTGATGGCTTTCGCCAAGGGAGTCATGGAGGCTGTGACGGCCAGAGCGATCAGGGTGATGAGCAGGCCGTACTCGATCAGATACTGCCCTTCCTCGTCCTTCCATAGCCTGTTCGTAAGGTTCTTGATAGATCGCCTAAATTGGAATGCCAGCCACAACGTGAAAGTAGGGGTGAGCAAATTTGAGCAGACTCCCGACGCAGAATTTGTTGCACTATGAGGCTACGCCCTTGGGCGTCTCGTATGAGCGGGCCCGGGGGTAATTCGCTGAATGTATCCGGACCTTTTGCGAGCCTTGAGTGTGTCAGCAAATCCAAAAATCGCTTACGCTCTGCTCAAAGATGCATGCTCTGCATGGGCAGAGGACCATGCCTCCAGCCTGGGTGCAGCGCTGGCGTTTTACACAGTTTTTTCGCTCGGTCCGGTCCTGATTCTCGCCATAGCGGTCGCGGGTCTGGCGTTCGGGCAAAAAGCGGCGGAGAGTGAATTCTCACGGCAACTCCAAACCTTGCTGGGCGCGGCGGGTGCAAGAGCTGTGCAAGCGATCATCCGGAGCGCGAATCAGCCCGCGCTTGGCGTCATAGCGAGCACAATTGGTATTGGGACCCTGCTGGCCGGTGCGTCAGGCGCCTTTGTTGAGCTCCAAGACGCGCTCAATAAGATCTGGAAAGTTCAGCCGAGATCAGAAAGTATCTTGTTGGGCGTGATTCGAGAGCGTGTCTTTTCGTTCGCCCTGGTTCTGGTCCTGGGCTTCCTGTTACTGGTGTCACTCGTGGTGAGCACCGCGCTGGGGGCCGCGGGCAATTTCATGGCGCCTCTGCTTCCCTGGCCTGTATTCTTGTTGGAATCGGTCAATTTCCTCCTCTCGTCGGGTGTGATTGCCCTGCTTCTCGCGGTGATCTTCAAGTATCTACCCGACACGGAAATTGCCTGGGCTGATGTGTGGATCGGTGCGGCAGTTACGTCACTACTTTTGACCACTGGCAAAGCGCTGGTTGGGTTGTATCTCGCCAGGTCGACCGTCACGTCAGCCTACGGAGTGGCAGCAGCCCTCATCATTATCCTCACTTGGGTTTATTACTCAGCACAGATTTTCCTTTTGGGTGCGGAAGCCACGCACGTCTACTGCTACAAGTACGGTTCGCGGGCCGAAGGATGTCCTGTGCCTCGATAGCCGGAGTAGCGCTGACCCCGCAAAGCGGGGTCGGCGCTGCCAAGTCGGGCAATCGATCGAATTTCTGGAGAGGAAAAGGCCGATGAGCAAGCTAAGCGGAAGCCGGATTCCTCACGGAAGGACGGCACCGTCAGGCGCTACCACTGCTGGAGGGACCTTCGTTAACAACTGCCGGTAAACGATTCGCAAAGTAGCGAGCACCGGAACCGAAAGAAAGCTGCCGGCTATACCTGCGATCGAGCCGCCCGCCAGGACTCCGAAGATGACCAGCAAAGGATGTAGCTTCATGCCGGCGCTGAGCAAATGCGGTGACACAACATAATCCTGGAAGAAGCGGAACGCGACAAGGAACGCGAAAATCCCGAGCAGGTGGTGGAAGCCGCTCAAGCCGGCAACGAGCAAGACGATGACGGCTCCGGCCAAAGGGCCCACCATGGGAACAAATTCGAGAGGAAAGGCGACAGCCGCCAACAGAATCCCATACGGAACCCCGACCATCGAGAAGAAGAGTCCATAACTCAAAGATGCCACGGCTCCCAACAACACCAATGCCCGCATATATTGGGCAAGCAGCACGTGCAGGTCAGCGGCAATTTTCTCCACCATGTCGCGGCGGGCCCCTGCGGCAAGAATGCCCACCACAGAACTGAGCATCTCCCGCCCATCTTTCAGGAAAAAGAAGCTGAGAATCGGAACCAGGATGAAAAAGATGAGGTTTCCGGCGCGCGACATGACCCCCAAGGCGGCATTTGAAAGCCATGCCAGGATATCTTGCGAATGTTTTGTCAGTTGCTGTTGCACCGTCGAAATGACAGTCATCTTCAGCGGCAGAGCGTAGTGTGAAGCGGCGGGCGCGATGGGAGGCTGGAATCTTGTAAGGAGATCTGGGAGCTTGGCTGCCAGGGTGTTCGCCTGCTGGACGATACGGGAGCCAAGCGCAATTCCCATGACAATCAGAATCCCGACGATCGCGAGGTAGACGAGGGTGAGCGCCAGCACCTTTGACTGCCCCGGTAGCCACCGGTCGAGAAGCTTCACCAGTGGCCAGAGCAGGTAGGCAAACAGCAGTGCCACGAAAAAGATAAACAACGTCTCGCGAATGAGGTACAGCAGTCCGACCAGGAGGAGAACAAGAACCGCTGTCCAGGTGTAACGCGCGGCGTTGCGATCAATACCCAGCAAGGTTCTGCTCCTTCTAGAGAGCTGCCGGTCTTTCGTTCCCGGTGCGGCTGACGTTAGTCGCGGCGCCACGGACCCCGCCCATCCATGTGGTGGCTTCTGTAAGTTCATCTCCGGTGGGCGGGTAGATCAGAGCCAGACCCTCGGGGCAAGCATCGGCTGGACGCGTGAACTGATCCTGGTTCATGAGGATGAAGTCAAGGCCCAGACCCAACGGCTGGGATTGGAATTTGCCGTTGAAACGTATTCCGCTGGGGTGGGCCGAAGAAGTCCACGTCCAGTAGTCGCACACCATATTCTGATGTCCTTCGGCGTCAACCGACCAGATGCTCAGGTAATCCACTGCCGTTCCAACCGCACTTCGATATTCCACCCGTGCTGAGCAGGGGTCGCTGACTTTCTTCAAGTCCTCCCAGCCTAGAATCACTGCAAACTCCAGTGCCTTGTCTAATTCCATGTTGGTTCTCCCTCACGAACGAATCACTTCGCTGGCCTTGGAATCACGCCGGGGCGAAAAGGCTAGCGTGGAATCAATTCCAAGAAATTTGTCTGCGCCGATGACGCGGTAGCAACGAGATCGGTGATCTTATATTTCACGTCGCGCGAAACCATCATGGTACGCCCGAGTATCCGCACGTCGGCCGCGGCCTCCGTGGTTGTTTGCAGCCACATTCCGCCCACGGCGCCGTATACAAACGTGAGGTTCACGTCCCGCACCCACCAGGACGGGGGCTTGGCAAGCTCGCCCTGGAAGCGGCGAAGCAGGTAAGTGTTAGCATCAACCCAAATGTCGCCATGGAGCAGATGTTTTTCGATGCGCTTGGGAAGCAACTCCAGGACATAGCAGCGCTGCCCACTTAGGTCTGCCTCGCGGATGAAGCGGAAACCATAATTGTCCGTTGAGAAGTCGGTTGAGACGTAATCTTTGGTGGCCTCTGCTTCACCTGCCAGCATGCGGCGAACGAGGATTTGTCCCAGTCCGCTCCCGTTGGTCTCCTGAATGGTGTACTTCTTGGAGTCCGGAGGAACGAAGGCTACGTCGGCAATCACCTCGGACTTGGCCTTGCCTTCATCCTTGCCAAACAGCTTGTAGTTCCGCGTGACGATGTAAGGACGAAGGCGGGCACGGTTCTCCGCCCGAGCTTGCGCCATGCGGGCGATGATGGCTTCCGCAGTGGGGAACGAGTTCCCGGTCTGAGGCGATGCGGATGCCATCCCTGCGCATAGATAGAGAAAAAGCAACCACCAGGTTTGTTGCCGCGCCAGCACGCAGAAAGAGCTTTGTTCCACCTGACGGATTTTGAACCACGAGTTTTGCGGCAAAGGCGCACCCCCGCGATCATTCGCTTGGTCTCCGGCCTTGCATTACCCTAACCACCCTAACCAAAACTATTGCGGCGGCCGGCACTCCCTGAGCAATAGGAACAGCAGGGTCAAATCGTGCCGGCCTCCATGATTCGGCGTGTTCGGCTGCCTTACGAATAAGATCTGCGACCGGAAATCAGGTTGTACAACAACACAACCACCGCACACACGAGCAATAAGTGGATGAGGCCTCCGCCCACGTGAAAGCTAAACCCCAGCAGCCACATGAGTAGAAGAACCACGAAAATTGTCCAAAGCATGTTTTTCCTCCCCCCTAACACCCGTCTCCAGGCTGATCCCAGATGGGAGTTCAGGGCACCGTTGTTATAACTTGGAGTTATTCGTGTGTCAGCCCTGTACTGCTCACTTGGCTGGTCACAATTGCTCAGCCTAGTTCATGGGGGAACCTACCGGATAGCGCTCCACGCCCCGAAAGTTCATACGCGATGGCGCGTATGCTGGTAGAATCTATCGCTATATTCCTAGAGAGGCCGTCTGTGGTGAAGGGACCGCGCGGCCCTCTTGAGTAAGGGCGACCCGCGCGGGCGGGGCGATGACGCCGCTACTGCCAACCCGGCGTAGATCGGCCGGGGCAAGGATGAAGCCAATGGCCCAAAAGAAGAAAACCAGCCAGCCATCTTCAAAAACGCTGCCGAAAACACCCACCGGCATCCAGGGTTTGGACGAAATCACCTTGGGAGGGTTGCCACGTGGGCGTCCCACTCTCATCAGCGGAGGCGCCGGTTCCGGAAAGACGATGTTCGGACTGGAGTTCCTGGTTCGGGGCGCCACAC
>PLWR01000213.1 GCA_003165615.1 Acidobacteriota bacterium
AACATGTTCAACTGGCCGAGAAAATAGAGCACCGCCGTGACCAACGCGAAAGTCAGCGAGAGATGAACGGGAACATCGCGCTTGCGAAGGCGCTGGATCAGAAGGGCAAGGCCGGCGATGCACAACAGGATCCAGGGCACCTCGTCCACAATATTCGCGGCCTCGTTGCGGGAGCGCAGTTTCTTATAGTCGCGCGTCCAGCCCTCGGGAACCTTCACGAATTCCCGATAGCCGGCCACCTGATCGCCATTCACTCCCACCGTCAGGCGCAAGCTCCCATCACCCAACTCCACATCCTTCTGTTTCCAGGTGAACGAGTAATCAGTCCGGGCCGGGCGCTTCTCGCTGACCGAATCGACGAATTCCAGACCCGCCAAGTCGCGTCGCATGACCTCCACCAGGAACTTCTCCGCCAGGGCTCGCGCCGTGGCCGAATCCAGATTCGCCCCGGGCGCCGACTCCGGCAGTTCGCGGTTAAATCCCACCACCTGTCCCGCAGGAGTTACCTCCACGCGGAACTCTTCCTTTTGTTGAGGTTTAAACCAACGATGCGACCAATGCCAGAGGTGGATCGGGCCGCGGGTCAGTGTATCCATGCGCGCCAGACCTTGCGTGCGCTCGAGGTAAACCTTGGCGTCGTCGTCAAAGTCAAACACCGCGGCGTGCCGGTAACCACCGACATTCCAGCCGCGATCGGCCAGGAATTTCGTGGCCAGAGGAGTGGAATCATCACGGTTCACGCGAAATTCGATGGCGGCTTCAGGGAAGGCATGGGAAAAGTACTTCACTCCAATCGCCAGAGAGATGCCGGCAACGACAATGGCTATGGTGATGACCCGGCGATCCGCAGAAGTCAGAGTAGTCGACATGGGTTCCCCTTCCCTTCCCTACCACACCAGCGCAAAGCTCAGGCGATTATACTCGTTTGTCAATTGTCAGTGGTCAATTGTCAGCAAAAGTAGGTGTAGCGCGGACCTGTTCTATAGGTCCGCGCTACACGACTTTCGAAGCCAACTCCTTCACCATTACCCAGGCGGTTATACCGTCCGCGTAGTAATGTTCGATCTCATCAACCTTGCAGTAACCCCGCGCGGCATAAAACTTCTGCGCGGCAAGATTGTCCTGGGCGGTTTCAAGTCCGATCATGCGCAGACCGTGATCGCAAGCCCACCGCTCGGCGGCGTCCATGAGAAGCGAACCCACCCCACGCCGGCGCCAGGCTTTCAAGACATCAATGGTGACGATGTGCAGGACCTTGCGCGGCTCACGCTGAGCAATCAGGAAACCAGCGATCTCGCCAGCTTCTTCCGCCACCCAAGTTTGTGAATTGCGGTGGCCGATAAAAGCCGTCAGTTCCTCCCGTGTGTAGGAAATCCCCGGGGCAAAACACGCCTGATCAATTTCGTAGAGGGTTTGCAGGTCATCGGGACGGAAGGGGCGAAGGCGCATAGCGGGTGTCGTTTACTTGCCAAACATGCGGGCGAACATTGAGGTCTTGCGTTTTTCCTGCTTGACGGGAACGGCTGCCAACAGGGTTTCGACCTTCTCCGCCGGCCAGGGTTGGCGCGTGCGATCCCAAGCGACAACTTCCAACAACGATGTCCAAAGCTCCAGGCAATGGAGGCACTTGCTGCGATGGGTTTCCGCCGGAGACTTGTCATACCAACTCGCCTGGCCGTCAAGAACGCGGACAAGCTGGCGGAGGGGCGTGCAATCCTTTTGTTCTTCCGCGCGCGCCGCTTTGCAAATGCCGATCCAGGCAGAGGGCCACAGGCACCGGTCATCGCTTCGCTCGACCACTTGGGAATAGCCGGCGCGCAGCCGGCCCAACCCCTCCTCCGCCACACCGGGAGTAATTCGAAGAATTTTTTCGAGAGTCGATTGGGAATACCCCGCGAGGGCCAGAAAAGCAATCTCCTGGTGAAGCAGGGGAAGGCCATTGAGGAGGTCGCCAAGCGTCTCGACCGTGGGCGCGGCAGGATCCGTGGCATCCTGTCGTGGTTCGAGCTTGGGGGCGGCCCAATCCTGAAGGAACGCACGCAGACCCACCAGAAACTCGCGTTCCGACTGGTGCGAGAACCCCTTCAGGGCGGCGTATTCATTGGCGCTCAAAGCACGCAGGGCTTCCCGCCAGCCATCCAGGCGCGCGTCGGGCGGCCAGGGTGAATAAATTGCGAAGAGCTGGAGTGCCGTGGGAGTGTAATTCGCCAGGAAGGCTCTCCAGGCCTCGGGATTTCCTTCCTCACATCCGGGAAGGATTTTATAAAGCGTCATCAATTTGGACATGGTGGGTTTTCAGAAGCCCTGCTGAGTGGGCGGCTTTGCTGCCGTCGGCCGTGTAGGTCGGGGAGTATTACGCTCCCAGTGAATGTCGGTTAACGCCGATCGCCCTCCCGGATGGCTTCCTGCAAGTGTGCTTCCACCAAATTGGCGGTATCGCTGACGGCTTGATCCAACGCTGGAGGATTGAACGGCCTAAAGACCGTGTCCTGCCAAATAGATGCGCCATTGCGGTCAGAAATAAAAATCTCGGAGTGTACGTGCTTCAGTCGGCGTGATTCCAGGCACGATCCCCGAAGTGTTGCATCGGCATCCTTTGCCTTGGTAACCAGATGAAATCGCCCCCACTTCCCAATGGCCTCAATCAGCTTGTCGCTCAACGAATTGTCGATGCTCTCGATGTAGAGGGTGTGAATCCGCATCAACTTCCGAAGGTCCGTGGTGGTGGACGAATTCGGGCCGGATGCTAATCCGGGTCCGTTTCGAGGCCCCAGTGTGGGGCGTTCCTCTTGTTGCTGTGCCTGCCCGGCTGGATTTGACGAATCGGATTGCTGCCCTGCCTGTGCCCACGCCGCCAAACCCACAAGCAGACAAACCGCCACATGCCGAGCACCGCATTTCATGGCGACCTTCCCGGGCCGAAATCATGCGAACCCAGCCGCTCCGAGCCGCACGGCCCCTAATGCCCATAAGCGCGTTGCATGGAGTTTAACGACCTCTGGCGGTCCTTCAAATCCTGCCGTACGTCCTTCTGCCGCTGTTTCAAGTCGCGACGTTCGCGCTGCATCTGGTGGTTTGCCAAAGCGCGCTGAGCGGAGGTCGTGCGCCGGGTCCTCCAGGATTGTTTCATGTTTTGCTGTTGGGTCTTTAAGGTATTCCGCTCCAGCCTTTGCTGTGATTTAAGCTGCCGTCGTTGCGCCTGCCAATCGACATTCTGTGCTCGGGCTTGTGTAGCCAAGCCAAACCCCAGACATATCGTAGCGACCATGACGATCAGGTAGTTACGCATTCTGCCTCCACATGCGCTCAGATGGCTGCCAGATACGAGCCTGTCCTGCCGTAAGCTTTGCGGCTTGGAGCATCCCCTCTCCAACTGCATCTTAGCGAGATTATGGGCAGAGTACAATAGTTTCCCATTATCGATGGGCGGTAGCAAGCCCTTCCCAGGTCCGCAGACCGGTTCGGCTCAAGTAAATCGGGATGTTCTTGAACAGGGGACTCTCGGCTTCAATTTCCCGGATCATGGCCCGCTTCACGTGGGACAGCTCTCCCGAGAGAATGGTGAGAGACCCACCATCTCCCCCCGCCCCATTCACCTTCCATCCCAGAGCGCCATGGGCCTTCGCGATCTCGATCACCCGTCGCGCATCCTGGCTTACCAGGTCATGATGAAGGCGTTCCTGCGCCTCCGTGTTTTCGATCATGGCCTTTCCAAGCCCGGCAAAATCCCCGGCGTAAACGGCGTCGCGGGATTTTTCCGGCGTGGCGCGCAAGTCCTGAAGCTTTTGGCAATCCGGTCCCAGCCCCTCGAGTTCGCGAATGACCTTTTCATGGACCGCGGAAGAGGTGTGAGATTTCCCGAAGTAGATCAAGACCAGACGCCTTTCCAGCTCCCACCAGGTGGTGTTCGGCACTTGTATGGGGGAAACGCTAGCATACGGATAATCAAACATTTCGATGTAATTGATGCCGCCATAAGCTGAACATAGCTGGTCCTGGATGCCGCACTGAAGCTTGAGCATCTGGGTCTCGATTGCCTGGGCGGTGTAGGCAACCTCGTGCGCCGTCAGATGCCGCGGAGTGAGGCGGTCAAGCGAGCCCACCAGCGCCACACCCACGGCCGCCGAAGTGCCCGTAGAGGCTCCGCTGGGCGCCTCGGAAAATATCGTGACGTTCAGGGCCAGATCCGAGGGGACCTTCATGCGTTCAATAGCCGCCTCCAGCAGTGGATGTTCACCCCATCCGCCCACCCTTTGGGTTACGGAAAAGCGCTTTCCGTAGTTTTCCGCAAAAACCACAACCGACTCGGGCTGGTCTTCGCGGTGAAATACTTCCACCTGCACTTCCACGTAGGGATACACGCCAATATTGAAGATCTTTCCCGTTTTGGCAAACCAGGTATCCGTCCAGCCCCCATTGTCACAAATTCGAATGGGCGCCACACCATTGATGATCCGTAGCGGTCGTTTACCGGCTGTTTTCTCCATCCGCTGCCTCCTTGCGACGATTGTCGGGCGAAAAGGTGGTGCTCCTTGCGGCGAGGGACATCTCCCTTTCAGCGTTCCCGGCGGCATGATGGTACCATAACCCCCCGGCGTCAGACAGGGCGGTCAAAATTCCGGCCTGATCCCATCAGGCATTCCCATTATTCCCTTGCCGGAGCGGGGGGAAGCAAACAACCTCCACTCCCCATTTTCCATCCAAGCAGAAAGCAAAGGTGTGTCAATATCCAGAATTGCGCCCAGGTGTTTGGCAATGGAGAAGTGGGTGTCGGGGAGAACCTGGAAGTCCTGCAAGATGGACGTCCGCAAGCAGCTTGCCCCCATGACTCAAGATAAGGAAAGACTTCGATGATGATTAGACATTTGGTGAAAAAGACGGCGCAACCTCGCGTCCGCGATTTCGGGCGACGACCCGCTGCCGGGCATAGACTCGGTCTTGTCCTTCTGGTATTTGCACTCTTCCTGGCAGCCGATCAACCGCTGCGGAGCCAGCAAGCAAAGGAAGGGCAAGCACAAGGGCCGCCCATCACCGTGCACGTGAAAGTGGTCAACGTGCTCGCCACCGTGCGGGACAAAAAGGGAGCGATCGTCCGCGACCTCACTCAGAACGACTTCGAGTTGACAGAAGACGACCGTCCGCAAACGATTCGCTACTTCTCGCATGAAACCGACCTTCCCCTGACCCTCGGGCTGTTGGTCGATACCAGCATGAGCCAGCGGCGCGTTCTCGGCGAGGAGCGCGACGCCAGCGCCACTTTCCTCGACCAGGTGCTGCGCGTCGATAAGGACCAGGCCTTCGTTATTCACTTTGATAAGGAAGTAGAACTCCTCCAGGACCTCACCTCCTCGCGGCAGAAGTTGCAGGCCGCGATAGGCCTGCTGCAAGTGCCGCAGCGTTCCGATGACGAGCGCGGCGATTCCCCTGACTCGGGGCAGGAGCAGGGCGGGCAACGTGGGCAGGGCGGCGGCCGGGGCCGCGGCGGATGGGGCGGCGGCACCACGCTTTACGATGCTATTTACCTGGCTTCGAACGACATCACGGCGAAGCAGGGAGGGCGCAAGGCGCTGATTGTCCTTTCCGATGGCGTGGATCGCGGCAGCAAGAAAACCCTTGCCAGCGCCATCGAGGCGGCCCAACGCGCCGATACCTTGGTCTACTCCATCCTTTTCGCTGAGGAGCCACAATCTGGCGGCGGAGGCTATGGTGGGCACCATGGAGGATGGGGCGGCGGGGGGATGGGCGGTGGTATGGGGGGTGGCGGGGGCCATCATGGCGGTGGATACCCGCGTCAGCAAGAATCGCGACCGGACGGCAAGAAAATCCTCGAACGACTCTCCAAGGAAACGGGTGGGCGCTTCTTCGAGGTTTCCAAGAAGCACCCCGTTGATGAAACGTTCAGCCAAATCCAGGAGGAAATGCGCAATCAGTACAGCTTGGGATATACGCCCGAGCCACCCGACGCCGGGCCGGGGTATCACAAAATAATTCTGACCACCAAGAAGAAAGACCTTAGTGTGCAGGCTCGCGATGGGTACTATAGCGGGAACTGACGGGACCTTCGAAAGGGTTTCTATTCCAAATGACACCGTCACCCACCGCGAATGAGCAGCGGAACAGAACAGATCGCGCTATATCGGTTTCAAATCATGATGGGTGACGCGCAGCACCATATGATCGTTGTCAAAATAATGGTCGCCGACCTTCAGGCCAAGAGGCTCTATTCCGTAGGTTTGGAACCCGAGCGAGCGATAGAGAGCGCTTGCCGCCTCTTGCCCACTCACCACGGTCAGCGATACTTGCTTCACATCGGGGCAGGCCTTGATTTTCTCCAGTAGCGCCACAAGCAACGCCCGCCCAATACCCTGCCCGCGGAAACTCTGGCGCACATAGACGCCCCAGACCCGGCCTTTGTGCCGCGCCTTGGCGATTTGATAACGAAAGAACCCCGCCATCCCCACAAGCTGGCCTTCGTGGAAAGCGCCGAAGACAAAGTTTTCGTCAGGCTTCGCCCCCAGGCGTTCGGTGGCCGATTCCATGGTAGTCTGTCGATGCTCGTCGGCGGATTCACCAAATGATTGCGGTTCGCGTTCCAGGGCCTCCAGCCGCAGGCGCCAGTAGGCCTCGGCATCACGGTCGGTTAAGAGCCGGATTTCGGCATTTTTCATGAAAAGCACTTGAACAGTGGTTAGTGGCAAGTGCCGGCTGCTTCTTCCGCAGCATTATTTCGGGCTTGGCACTGACCTCTGTTCAACTATCCACTAACCACTGTCCACTCGCTACTCCTATTTCAGCGCCGCCTCGATGGCAGCTTCCGCGACGGGCGCCAGCAATTCAAATCCCCGCGCGTTGGGGTGCAAGCCGTCTTCGGAGTAGCCCTCGCGCAGCATACCCTTGTCATCCGCCAGCGCCGCGAAATAGTTCGCAACCTGGGCGTGAACATCTGGCGCATAACTCTCGATCCAGTGGTTGAGGCTCACGATATCCGCGGGAGGCCGGCGGTCGGTCTGCTTTCCCTTGCCGTAGTCGCTGATGGGCGTAAGCAGACAGAGGATGATCTTGATGTTGTGGCTCGCGGCCAGCTCGCAAATGGCGCGAATGTTGTCTTCCACCATCTCCTGCGTCTCCGGGCCCGTGTTGCGGGCGATGTCGTTGGTGCCCGCCAACAGAATAAACGCCGCGGGGCGGAGGTGGATTACATCGGGGTGCATGCGCACGAGCATCTGCATGGTCGTTTGTCCACTGATACCGCGGTTCACGTAAGGTTTTCCGGGAAAGTATTTTGCCAAATCCCATCCGTCGGTAATCGAATCACCCAGGAAAACCACCCGTCCCTCGACGGCGGGCGCTTTTTCCAGCCGCAAGTCATCCTGATGGTAGCGGCCCAATTGGTTCCAGTCCTGGAGTGTGTCGACGAGTTGGGCCGCCGCCAGCGACGCGCAACACCGCGCCGGCGGTGGATTGAAATCCTGCACAAATTGCGCCCGCGCAAAAAGCGGCAGGCATAAGCTTAGGCACAGGCCGACGACAATGTTCTTAACATGTTCCATAGCTCCCTCCCTTGCCAGTGTTATATCCGAGTTCAGGAATGGCGTCAAAGAGAACTCCCAACCCGCCGCGGTCCGTGTTCCATCCCTTGGTAGTGTCCCAATTTGCACGTAGCGCCGGCATCTTGGCGGCTCTGTGCCGGCTGGAAGCCGCCGCTACACCCGAAATTAGGACAGTCCCCCCCTTGCCCGGCGCGTCTAACCGACCTAAGATATGGTTGCCCGGGACGATCGTTGGTTTTCAGCGAGACGTTATTTCGGTGGGGCAGTTGGCGCCAGCGCCGCCAAACGGCAGAAAGAGGAGTGCCATGATACGAGGGCTGGGGGCTTTCAAGCGAATTGCATTGTTTATCGCAGTCATCCTTTTCGGAGTTGTGTCCATGTCAAACGCAGACGAAAAATCATCGGTGAAGCAGCCTCCGACGGTGGCGGAAGCGCAGGCCTTCATCAATAATGCCGAAGCCAAACTGCTTAAACTCGGTGTGATCGCCGCCCGTGCCGATTGGGTAAAGGCCACGTACATCACCGAGGACACGGAAATCCTGGCGGCCCAGGCTGATGAACGCGCCATCGCTGCGCAGGTTGAGTTCGCGAAGCAGGCCACCCGCTTCGACGGCCTGAAATCGCCCGCCGAACTGGCTCGCAAGATGCGGCTGCTGAAAACTTCCCTGGTGCTCCCCACGCCGGCCGATCTCCAAGAGAGTGCGGAGCTTACCAAAATTGCCTCCAACATGGAGGGCGCTTACGGCAAAGCGAAGTGGTGCCCGCCCGGCAAAGATAAATGCCTGGATATCGAGGACCTGGCGCGCCTGATGGCCGCTAGCCACGATTCCAACGAACTGCGTGATGCCTGGGTGGGCTGGCACCAGACAGCGCGGCCCATGCGCAAGGACTTTGTGCGCTTCGTCGAGCTCTCTAATCGGGGCGCGCGGGAATTGGGATTCAAAGATACCGGCGCCCTCTGGCGCTCGAAGTACGACATGCCACCGGATGACTTCGCGCGGGAACTTGACCGGCTGTGGGAGCAAGTTCGCCCGCTCTATGTGCAGCTTCACGCCTACGTGCGCTGGAAGCTTCGGGAGAAGTATGGCGACCAGGCGGTTCCGGCTAACGGGCCTATACCCGCTGATTTGCTGGGTAATATGTGGGCGCAAAGCTGGGATAACGTCTATTCGCTGGTCGCCCCGCCCAACGCCGATCCGGGGTACGACCTTACTCAAATTTTGAAGAGCCGGAACACCGATGCCCTCGGCATGGTCCGTTACGGTGAGCACTTCTTTACCTCGCTGGGATTCGCGTCCCTGCCGCAGACGTTTTGGGAGCGCTCGATGTTCATCCGGCCGCGCGACCGCGACGTGGTGTGCCACGCCAGCGCCTGGGACGTTGACTCGGATCAAGACCTACGCGTGAAAATGTGCATCGACATCACCGCGGAATACTTCTCCACGATTCATCACGAACTCGGTCACAACTTCTATCAGCGGGAATACCGTGGTCAGCCTTACCTGTTTCGCGATAGCGCCAATGACGGTTTCCACGAGGCCATCGGCGACACCATCGCCCTTTCCATCACGCCACCCTACCTGGTGAAACTTGGGCTGATCAAACAGGCTCCTGATCCCTCCAAGGATCTGGGCCTGCTCATGCAGAAGGCGCTGGAAAAGATCGCCTTCCTGCCCTTTGGGCTTCTCATCGATCAATGGCGATGGA
>PLWR01000086.1 GCA_003165615.1 Acidobacteriota bacterium
GCCGGTCAAATCCACATCCACCAGAACCGAGCGGTTGCCGTTCCACCAGTCGAGAGCCACCAGGCCCGACTGGCCCGGCTTGAGCGCGGCAGCGCGTTTTTCCAGCGCCACCTGGAACGGGACCTTCATCTTGCGCGCTTCCTGATGAATGTAATCCGGCACCCCATGCTCGAAGAACCAGGCGAAAATATCTCCGACGGCGGATTGCCCCGCCTCGAATCCCCACAAGCCCGGAACGATGCCGTCTTCAACCGTGCCGCACATCCCTTCAACCATCTGCTTTTCTTTGCCGAGCAGCATGTGGCAGATGGACGTGCCCATGATCATCACCAGCGACCCGGGCTGAGTCACCGTGCAAGCGGGTACGGCCACGTGAGCATCCACGTTGCCGATGGAAACCGGCGTGCCTTCCCGAAGCCCGGTTTTCTTCGCCCAATGTGCGGTGAGCCCGCCGGCCTTGGCGCCCAGCGGAAAGTACTCTTCGCCGATCTTTTCCGCGATGACGTTTTCCATGCGCGGATTCAGCGCCTTGAAGAAATCCTTGGAGGGAAATCCCTGGCCTTTCACCCACATGCCCTTGTAACCGGCGGTGCAGGTGTTGCGCTTTTCTTCGCCGGTCAATTGCCACACAATCCAGTCCGCGGCCTCAATAAAGCGGTCCATGGCGTCGTAAATAGCAGGAGCTTCATCCGCCACCTGCATGAGTTTTGACCAGAACCATTCCGAGGAATATTTTCCGCCATAAATACGAATGAAATCCTCGTTGCGCTCCCGGCCGACCTCGTTGATGCGGTTTGCTTCCGGTTGCGCGGCGTGGTGCTTCCATAACTTCACATAGGCGTGAGGGGTTTTGCGATACTTCGGGATCGCGGAGAGGGGAGTGCCGTCCGCCTTGGTGGGCAGGGGGCTGGAGGCGGTGAAGTCCGTGCCGATGCCNNAAGTAGTCGAGGGGATTCTGAAGCGCCCAGTCAGGCTCAAGTTTGGGGCCACCCGGCACGCGTTCATCAATGACACCATCCGGGTAAGGAACCAGGGCCGACGACATGAGCTTTCCATCGCGCACACGCACCACCACGGCGCGACCTGATTCCGTTCCGTAGTCAATTCCCAGCACAAACTTGTCTTTGGACATAGAGGCCTCCCTATCGCTTCTGCTGCCTCGGCAAAGCAGAAGGTTGTATGGCCGACTCGGGTAAGCGAGCTGTCGCTATGGCAACCGAGCGGCGGGCCACACATCATCTATTAGAGCGTGGCGGAGTGCAAGAGGAAAAAGAGGATCCGCGATTGGGGACGGGGGGTCGGGGCTGTAGAAGAACAGTAGGCAACGAACGCTTTTTGCGAGTCTCGGCGGGCCGGGATAGGCAGCAGGCAGCGAACGCGCGAATTCGGCTGCGTCAAAATCTGCGTCGTAGCGCCCGGTGGCCCTCTGGTGTTAGTATCCCACTCATCCCCCGATTGGAGTCGCGCATGGAACTCTATCCCCACGTCTATCAAATCCAATCCCTGTTTGGAGGCCGGAACCTTTTTCAGTATCTCTTTGTGGGGGATAACACGGTGCTGGTTGACACGGGCATCGCGCCGACGCCCGAGCAGGTGGTCTTTCCCTACATGGATTCGCTGGAACTAAGTCCCAGCCGCCTGACACTTGCAGTTACGACGCACGCGGACATGGACCATCAGGGCGGCAATGACGCCATCAAGCGCGTCTCGCCTGGCACCTGGCTCAGTTGTGGCGCCGCCGACCGCGACCTGGTGGAGGACCCCCGCGCCCTCTACGACATTCGGTATAACTTCCTCCGCGCCGACCATGAAGTAGGGTTCGACCCGGTGCCCCCACCCGACGCCGGCAAAGCCCGCCGGATGGACCTCTGTTTTACGGGAGGAGAGATCATTCGCCTGCGTGACGGCTGGCATCTGGAAGTCCTTCACGTGCCGGGGCACTCGCACGGCCATTTGGCGCTATACGATCCGCTCCACAAGACGGCCTTTGTGGGCGACGCCATTCATGGCCGCGGTTGCCCGTACGCCACCGGAGGCATGGCCATCCCCGTGACTTACTACTACATCGACATCTACCTTTCCACGCTCCGCTACTTTGAGCACTTGCCCATCGACACGCTATACTCCGGCCATTGGCCGACGATGCGCGGGGAAGAGATTCGCGACTTCATCGCCGAGTCGCGACAGACGGTGGAACTACTGGAGCGCGTCATCCTGACCAGCCTGGAAAAGCACCGCCCCGGACTCACGTTGAAAGAGCTGATTGACGCCGTGGCGAGTGCGGTCGGTGATTGGCCACCCGATTCCCTGGTGCTCGCCATGTTCCCCGTCAAAGGACATCTCGATCGCCTGGAAGAGCAAGGCAAAATCCGCGCACTGCGCGGGACGCGGCCGTTGAAATGGGAGATAACGTAGGGACTGGGTAGGCAGTAGGCAGATACAAATTCTGAATTATGAATTCTGAATTGTGAAACAGCTACATATGATGCAGTCCTAACGTTCAGAATTCAGAATTTAGGATTTGGAGCGCCGCCACGGGGAAGGCAACCTTCACTTAACGGTTGTATTTCGGGGTGATGCCGCGCAGGCGCTTCCACACCGCGTCGCAGCGTTCCAAGACAGATTTGTCCAGCCTTGGGCCTTCTGCAGCCTTCAGGTTTTCTTCCAGTTGCTCCAGCCGCGATGCTCCCAGAATTATGGAATCGACGGCAGGTTGGGTAAGCAGCCACTGGAACGCCAGTTCCACCAGGGTTTTGCCCGCCTCCTGGGCGATGGAACGGAGTTCCTCCACGGCGGCGAAGTCGTCATCAAGCCAGTAGCGATCCAAATACATTTTGTTGCCGTCGAAACGTGTGCCGGGAATCGGCCCGCCCTGCCGGGAGTGCTTGCCCGTCAACAGGCCTCCCGCAAGCGGATTGTAAGGAACCACCGCCACGCCGAAGCGCTGGCAGAAAGGCAGGTATTCGTCTTCAATTCCGCGGGCAATCAGGTTGTACATGGGCTGCGAAATAAAATAGGGATGGTAGCCACGTTTTTCACAAATCCACAGAATTTCCGCAACCTGCCACGCGGCATAATTCGAAATGGCAGGGAAACGCACTTTGCCTGCCCGCACCAGCTCTTCCATAGTTTCGAGTGTTTCTTCGATGGGGGTGGCGTAATCGGGCAGGTGCAGGTAATAGAGATCAACGTAGTCGGTTCCCAGGCGCGCGAGGCTGGCATCAATCGCCTTGCGCATGGCGGCGCGTGACAAACCCTCCTCATCAGGAGCATCGCCCATCTTGCCGCGGACCTTGGAGGCCAGGATAACCTTGTCGCGCCTCCCCTTGAGGGTCCTGCCCACGATGATTTCCGCCGCCCCGCGATTGTAGACGTTTGCCGTGTCAAAGAAATTGATTCCCGCGCCAAGGCACGTATCCACTATGCGCAGTGCGGTGGCTTCGTCGGTCTGGGCGCCAAAGTTCATCGTCCCAAAGGAGAGGCGCGAAACCCTGAGCCCGGTCTTGGGAAGTGTGCGAAATTCCATATCTTTCCTCCCATAAATCGCATCCAAATTTTGGCAGGCTGATGAAAAAGTCCGTGCAGCGCTGCTGCAGCGCCGGCTTCCAGCCTGCAAGATGCCGGCGCTACAAACGGCGGAGCGGCGCTGTTTTAAATCTCGTAGCGCCCCGCCCTATATTACAATAGGTATCTGCGCCGGAACCGCCTTTGTTACAACTTGCGCGGGACCTCGAATGGCTTGGCTGTGAGCTTGAGTACTGCTGCGGTCATAGAGCAACGGGTTGCAAATCGAGCTTTCTGGGAAAGCTCCAGGAGATTCCGTATAATGGACGAACAACTTTTGATGAAGCAATTGCAGGATGAAGGGTTCGACGACGTATACGTTTGGGAAGACAGTCCGGATATGAACTATCCGCCGCACCAACACCCTGACGTCTCAGCCCATATCATCCTGACGGGTGAGATGACCGTGACGGTCGATGGGCAAACCCGCACTTACAAGCCGGGCGAGCGCTTCGATATTCCGGGGAAGACCCCCCACGCCGCCCGCGTGGGCCCAGAAGGGTGCAAATACCTTGTGGGAGAGATGTGACAAGTGACGAGTGAAAAGTGACAAGCTGAGTTCTTCTGGTCGGCTGGTCACTCGTCACTTGAAACTGGCCACTGCCCTTCTACCCCTTACGCCATTCTTCCCAATCTTTTCGGACCGCGTCCAACATCTTTTTGGCCGCCTCATGAACCCATCCGGACTTATGCTTGGGGAGGTCGCGGCGCACATTCTTGACTGCCGCTTTGCTTCCCAGATGGATGTTGGCGGTTTCGAAGCCCATGGAGTGGAGCAGGCGTTCCTCATCACGTTTCTTGGGGATCGCGGCCATTTCAATGCGTGAGCAATGGGGAGCGAGGCGGCGCACAATCCACCGGCCGCGCAAGTGAACGTAGGGATCAAGGGAGCGGGCGGCCGTAGTGATAATCTCTTCGTAGAAGATCTTCCTCGATCCTTTTTCCTCCTTCGCCCAGAAGCACGCGGACGGGACCAAAGCCTTGGCCTCACGCGCCACGCGGCCTCCATCCCAATCCGCCAGCGCCACGTAGCGCTCGCGCCCCAAGCTTCCCAACCCTGCCACGCGGTGCGCAACGCGATACACCAACCCCGGCGCGGGCATAAGATCCTCCAGAGCCTTGCGCGCGCTCTTGGGAACTTCTCCGCGCACGGAAGGAAGCGCGCTCATCTTTCCCCAGAAGTGGATGGGGTCGCGCAGCTCACCGGTGGCTGCCTCGCGCAGCCACTTGTTATTCTCTTCCAGCACAAAAGGTTTGCCGCCGGCTTCCAACCCCTCCCGATACCCTGCCAGGATGGCCGCGCACGCTTCTTCATGCGCAAGGGTGAGATGGTTGGCATTAATTGCCAAGTGGGCGCTGACCGCCAGCCTCACCAGATCGACGGTATACGGCATGGGGTAGGCTTCGTCGAAATCATTCACACCCCAAATCAGCCGGGCTTCCTTGTCGCGCCAGGTGCCGAAATTCTCCACGTGCAGGTCGCCCACGGCCAGCACGCGCGGCGCTCGGGCCAGGTCCGGACAGATCAGAGGCCACACCTGCATCCAGCGGTAGAAGGTGGCGCGCAGAAATTGAAACGGATCCGCGGCCATGCGGGTGTGTTTCAGAGCCAGATCGGCCGGAACAATCGTAATGCTCTTGGCCAGCCACGCCTCATATTTCTTGGTTGCCTTTTGGATGCGCATAGAAACCTACCTTCCTGACTGTGAATTTAAGCAATGGAAATATTCCTCGACGCGATGGAGGTCTTCCTCCGTATCCACACCAATCGTGTCATAGGGAGTTTCCATCACCGCGATGTCAATGCCGTTCTCCAGGTAGCGTAATTGCTCCAGCTTCTCCAGTTTCTCCAGCGGAGATGGCGGGAGATGGTGAAATGTTTCCAGCGCCGCGGCGCTGAAGGCGTAGAAGCCCTGGTGCTTGAAGTATTGCACCTGCCCCGAGCCGTCGCGAGTGAAGGGGATGCGCGCGCGGGAGAAATACAGCGCGCGACCGGTGAGGTCGGTGACCACCTTCACCACATTCGGGTCCAGCGCGGTCTCCGCATCAATGGCCACCTTGAGGGTTGAAACCCGCGCCGCGGGGTCCTCATTAAAAGGCCGCAGCAGGCGTTCCAAGTGATCCGGGGTGATCATGGGCTCATCTCCCTGGATGTTGACGTAGATGGCGGCGGGTTCCTTCGCCATGACTTCCGCCAGACGGTCGGTGCCCGACTTGTGCTCGCGCGAAGTCATCATTACAGGGATGCCCTGCTCGCGACAAAAGGATTCGATTTCCGGGGAATCCGTTGCCACCAGTAAATGATCGAGGCACGCCGCCTGGCGCGCGTGTTCGTAAACCCAGGCAATCATGGGGCGGCCACAGATGGCCCGCAGCGGTTTGCCCGGCAACCTCGTGGATTCGAGCCGCGCCGGGATGACTCCTAGAACTCTTTGCATCGTAGGGATCCAAGGGCAGGATATGCTTAGACATCACCACTTTGCAAGCGTTTGATGAATGCTCACAACGTCAAGCAAGTACGTTTTGCAGGGTTTTGAGCGTCGAGGCCAGGGTGGACGAGCTGATGTCCCCCAGCCGTTTGACCAGCCGGACCTTATGCCGTGTTCGAATTTGGTCGAGCAGGATGAGCCCCCACTTTCCTTGAAAGGTCGGGGCAATGCGATAAGGCGCGGGCCGCGCTGGGGAGATGGTAGGGGTCGCCGTGGCGACCGGTCGACGAGGTCCAGCGCCGCTGGCAATCCGCATTTTTATGGAGGGAAAAAGGTGCAGAAAGTGCCATTGCGGTGGCCCCGCCAGCAATAAACCTCGCCATAATTAACGCCGAGCATTGGGGACGCTGGAAAAAGCCCGTTTTTGCTGGTTTTTTCGAAGTTGGGTGACCCGGTCGGAGGCGCTATTTTCAAGGCTGCGGAGTGTTTGGCATTGCCCCCGAATTCGTGGTATATTAGAAGGGTGAAACAGGTCATTTCTGGCAAGTTACTACGCCCTCTTGGGACTGTCTCAACACTCAAAAAATGGAAAGAACCCGTGCACGGTTAGCGAAGATCGAGGCGCCCTAGTGACGCCCGTCATTTCAAGCTCGCAGATGGCATTCGTCTCGGACCGAGTGAGCCCCTCCCTGAAGGGGCCGATAGATTTTTTTCCCTTTGAAACCACCATGAACGCATGGCAAGAAATCCTGGGCTATTTGAAAACGAAGGTGAACACCCAGAGCTATCAGACCTGGCTTCGCCCCACCCGCTTCAGCCACGTCAATCAGGAAGAGTTGGTGGTGCGGGTCCCCAACCGCGAGTTTCAGGATTGGATTCAGGAACACTACAGCAGCCTGATCAATGAAGCTCTATCTGAACTTCCCTTGCACCTGCGCAAGGTTAACTATGTTGTCGAGGAAGATGCGGAAAAGAAGCCCCTCGAGGCGGGGGACGTCAAGGCGTTTCAAGCCAAGCTGGATTTTGAGTCGGTCGACCATCAATTGAACCCGCGCTACACCTTCGACACTTTTGTGGTCGGTAACTGTAACCAATTCGCCCATGCGGCGGCGGAAGCCGTGGCGGATCGGCCGGCGAAGGCTTATAACCCGCTGTTTCTTTACGGCGGGGTGGGACTGGGAAAGACGCACCTGATGCAGGCCGTCGGCCACATGATCAAGGGTAAGTGGAAGGAGATGCGGCTGTCTTACGTCTCTTCCGAGAATTTTACGAATGAGGTTATCAACTCCCTCCGCTACGATCGCATGGTCTCATTCCGCGATAAGTACCGGAACGTGGACATCCTGCTGATGGACGATATCCAGTTCATTGCCGGAAAAGAACGAACGCAGGAAGAGTTCTTCCATACCTTCAA
>PLWR01000190.1 GCA_003165615.1 Acidobacteriota bacterium
CATTTCTATCCGGGGTTGACACTCCTCAAAACCTGGCTTGACGAGCTATCGCCACTTCAGGGATGATAGCTAATTGTACGAAGGTTACATTCAGAGTCAGTCATATTCGTATATGGCCTTTTTGTCCCCTGTACTTTTGGGTTGCGGTCTGGCACCATGCTTGCTCAAGAGTGTTGTCTGAGGTTATAAAAGTGAGACGTGGTGTTTACTTTTTGCTGGCGGTCTTCCTGGTGCAGCTTTCCGGGCTGAGAGCGCTCTGTGTGCCGAGCCACCATCAGACGCACGCGTGCTGCCCCGGCAGCGCCAAAACAACGCTGCCAAGCTCATCCTCGCTGCCGGACTGCTGCCTGAATTCGATTTTGAATTACCAGGGGTCCATCACTGAGACACGAAGTTCTGGCGGCACGTCGGAGTCAACCGCTCAAACTGGGATTGTGTCAATTCCCTCGGTCGAGCCCCTACTCGCAATCAGCACCCCAGTGCGCCAACTCGTACTGCCATCGATTTCTCCTCCCCTAAGTCCTCTTTCACAATCCTGCCTGCTTCTGATCTGAAACTCTCCCTCCAACGCTAAGCCCGAAGTGTCGCTCCCTGCGCGTGGGGGGAATCCGGCAATCGTCCACATCTTCACCAGGCGGTAACACGCCAGCCCGGTCATGGTTCTTGGCCGGGAGGGAGAGTTGAATATGAAACGGAAGGTATCTTTCCTGATTACGAGCTTCGTCTGCTTGACCGCGCCCCTCTGGGTTTTCTGCCAGTCAGCGCCCCCGCGCGCGGCGGATGCCGGTCCTCCGCTGAGCCTCGCCAAGCTGGTTCAGGAAGCAACGGAGCACAACCCGGAAATCCTGGCCGCGCGGCGCGCGGTTGAGGCCAAGCGCGCTCGGATTCCGCAGGCCGGTGCCTGGGCGGACCCCACGGTTTCCCTCAGCTATGGAGGCAACGCGCTGCCGCCCTTCACGTTGATGCGGGGCGATCCGTCCAGCGCCCGGCAGTTGATGGCTGAGCAGATGATCCCCTACCCGGGCAAGACGCGCCTGCGCACGGAAATCGCCTCTCGCGATGCTGATGCTGAGACACTTGCGTACGAGGCGGTCGCGCGGGGCGTGGCGGCAGAGGTGAAACAAGCGTATTTCGACCTTGCCTACATTGACCGGAGCCTCGCGATTCTGCAGAAGAACCGGGAGGCGCTGGAGGAATTTGAAAAGGTCACGGAGATCCGCTATTCCGTCGGCAAGGCGGCGCAGCGGGATGTTTTGCGGGCACAACTGGAAGTCACGCGGCTCTTCCAGCGTGCGACGTTGCTTAACCAGCAGCGGCGCACGCTGGAAGCGCAACTCAACAGCCTGCGCAATGTTCCCATCGACTCGCCGGTAGGCGCGCCCGCAATCGTCCAGCCCAGCACGTTCGTCTACACCCAAGACCAACTACAGGACGCCGCACAGGCGAACTACCCCGTGCTCAAGCAGCGCCGGACGATGGTGGACCAAAATCGCCTGTCCGTTGACCTGGCACGCAAGGAAGTGCGCCCCGATTTCAGCGTCGGCTACACCTACATGCAGCGCGATGGCTTGCCTGATATGTATGGAATTACGCTCTCCACGTCTCTGCCGCTCTTTCGCCGCCGCAAACAGGACATGGCCATTGCCGAGGCGGCAGCCAACCTCGAATCCGCCCGTCAAATGCAGGCGAATGAACTGACCGTGCTCCGCTACCAGGTGCAACAGGACTTTCTGGAAATTCAGGCGACGGAGCAACTCCTGAAACTCTATTCGCAGGGAATTGCGCCGCAATCCTCATTGACGCTGGAATCTTCCATCGCCAGCTACGAGACCGGTGGTGTGGATTTCCTGAACGTGCTCAGCAACTTTCAGTCGGTCATCGACGCTGAGCTCGATTACCACATGCAGGTTACGAATCATGAAAAGGCGCTGGCGCGCCTCGAAGAAGTGACCGGATTGATTTTGATCCAGCAAGGAGATGTTCACCATGAGTAAACGCTTTGCCGTTTTCGTCGCTTTGATGGCATTTACTGCCGCCCCTTTGCTGGGCAGCGAGCCTAACCATTCCCCGAATGGCCGCATCACCACGGCCCTTGCGCCCGCACAGAGGCCGGAGGCTGCGGACCAAGCGAATCCCGGCGAGGGGAAGATTCTCTATTACCAGGACCCTATGCACCCCTGGTATCACTCCGACAAGCCTGGGATTGCGCCGGACGGCATGAAGCTCGTTCCGGTTTATGCCTCGGAGGCTCCGGCCGGGGCGCTCCCACCGGGGGCTGTCGAGATCAGTCCCGCGCGCCAGCAAATCATGGGAGTCGCAACGGCGAAGGCGGAATACCGCGCGCTCGACCAGACCATCCGCTCTGTCGGGCAGGTAACGATGGATGAGACGCGCCTGGTACATGTCCACGTGAGAACCAGTGGTTGGATCAAGAAAGTCTACGTCGACTACACGTGGCAGCAAGTGAAGCAAGGCGATCCGCTATTCACGTTTTACAGTCCTGACCTGCTGGCCACGGAACAGGAATACCTGCTGGCGCTAAAGGCTCGCGCCTCGTTAGCGAGGAGTTCCTTCCCCGAAATCGCCACGGCGGGCGCGTCGCTCCTGGAGTCCGCGCGGCAGCGGCTGGAACTTTGGGATTTGTCCGAGGCGGAAATTCATGAGGTCGAGACTTCGGGTAAGCCGGTCCACGACGTCACCGTTTACGCGCCCGTTACAGGATATGTAGTGGATCGCAAGGCGTTCCCCAATCAATACGTCAGCCCGGAAATGGATATTTACCAGCTTGTAGACCTCAGGTCCGTCTGGGCCGAGGGAGAAATTTACGAATCGGATGCGTCCGCAGTCAGCCTAGGGCAGGAAGCCGTCGTTACCACGGATGCGCTACCGAACGCCACCTTGCGCGGAAGGCTCACTTTTATTTCCCCCACCGTAAAACCGGACACACGAACCCTAACCGTGCGCATGGAGTTTCCGAACCCGGGCATGAAGCTGAAGCCCGGGATGTTTGTGAATGTGGAATTGCATCGTGGCCTCGGACGACGTTTGACCGTGCCCGTCGACGCGGTGCTGGATTCGGGCACGCGTCAACGCGTGTTCGTCGATCGCGGCAAGGGCGTCTTTGAACCGCGCACGGTAACGGTGGGCGCGCGCTCGGGGGATTACGCCGTGATCCTCCGCGGCCTTCGCGACGGTGAGCAGGTGGTGACCCGCGCCAACTTCTTGATTGACTCCGAAAGCAACCTCCGCGAGTCGGCGGAGGGAATACAACCGACGGGGGGCGCGAACCACGCGGCATCCCCACAACCGGAGAAGATGAATATGCCTGGGATGGCTCATCAGCACTGAGGAGTTTAGAAAGACCCGAAGGTCAGGTCTACAGCAGAGGCAACGCGGACAGGAGCAGCACCATGATTGATCGCATCATCGATTTTTCGGCAAGAAACAAACTCCTGATTTTCCTTTTGGTGGGAGTGGCGGTGGCTGCCGGGTGGTGGTCGCTCCAGAACGTGCCGCTGGATGCGATTCCCGACCTCTCCGACACGCAGGTCATCATCTACTCGCGCTGGGACCGCAGCCCTGACATCATGGAAGATCAGGTCACCTATCCCATCATCACGGCGCTGCTGGGCGCGCCGCGCGTGAAGGACATCCGCGGGTTCTCCGACTTTGGTTACTCCTACGTGTACATTATCTTCGACGAAGGGACGGACATCTACTGGGCGCGCTCGCGGACGCTGGAATATCTCTCCAAAATCATCCCGCGCCTTCCCTCCGGCGTGCAGACGGAGTTGGGGCCTGACGCCACCTCCATCGGATGGGTATTTCAATACGCGCTGGTGGATACCACGGGAAAGCAAAGCCTGGACTTGCTGCGTTCGTTCCAGGACTGGTACCTGCGCTATTACCTTGAAAGTGTTCCCGGTGTGGCGGAAGTGGCGCCCATCGGCGGGTTGGTTCGCCAATACCAGATCCAAGTCGATCCCTACAAGCTTGCCGAATACAAAATTCCCTTGATGAAAGTCGTGGAGGCGGTGCGCCAGAGCAATAACGACGTGGGCGGACGCCTGGTGGAATTCGCCAGNNGCCGTGGCTATGCGCGCTCGCTTGACGACCTGCGGAGCATCGTGGTGGGCGGCGATGCACGGTCCGGAGTTCCGATCACCGTGAACGACATTGGCCAGGTTACGCTTGGGCCGGACATTCGCCGCGGGATAGCGGACCTGGACGGCAAGGGCGACGCCGTGGGCGNNNATTCTGCGCTCCATCGACACGCTGAAACACACGATCTTTGAGGAAATCGGCATCGTCAGCCTGGTGATTTTGATTTTCCTCTGGCACATTCCCAGCGCTTTGATTCCGCTTTTGACCATCCCCATTACCATTCTGATTGCCTTCATTCCGATGAA
>PLWR01000224.1 GCA_003165615.1 Acidobacteriota bacterium
TCCGCCAGATAGGGCCGGATCACCAGCGGCGCTTCCGTCTGCCCCATCAGAATGCTGGCGGCGACTTCCAGGGATTCGGCCCCGCTCGTCCCCAACAATTTCATCATCGCCTTGCCGGTCAGCGTTACCAGTACAGGGATGATGCGCAAGTAGTAAAGGATGGACATCAGCGCGGCCACGAAGATAATCATGGGCAGGGCTTGAAAGGCGAAGACAAACCCAAAGCTGCCTTGATGTTTCCCCAAATCGCCGAATACGAACTCTGAGCCGGCAAACGAACAATTCAGGACACTCACAAACGCGCTTGAGACCTTGGACATCAGCCAATAACCTAAACTTGTCCGCAACACGAATAACGCCACGAGGATTTGTAGTCCCAGACCAATGCCCACGGTGCGCCAGGGAATGGCTTTACGGTTTTTGGAAAGCAGGGTGGCGGCGGCAAGGATCACCAGCATGCCGAGTATCGGGATGAACCGGGTCATAGACATTTGCGATATGGTGATCTCGTGATTTGGCGAATGGATAATCTCAAGAATCGCCAGCTCACTCCCTCACTTAATCCCCCCCCTATCACCAAGCTTGTGCAATTTGGTGACTGTAAAGATCGCCAAATCACGCCATCGCTAAATCGCCAAATCGCTAGAACTCCACGATCCGCTCATCCGCAGTCACGGCCCCTTCCGAAGGCAGCACATGCTCCAAAATCAAGGGCGGGGGAGAAACCGGTTCCGGGGAAAAAGCAATCGCCTCGCGGATCATATCAAGCGCCCAGGGCAAGCGCGAGCGGTCATTGGAATAAAGGATGCAAATTCGTTCACCCGCGTAGACCTCGTCTCCCACCTTTTTTTCAAAGACCAGGCCCACGGCGGGGTCAATGGTGGCGTCGGAACGATCACGCCCAGCGCCAAGGACCATCGATGCCACGCCCATCACCCTCGCGTCCACCCCGGCAACATACCCGTCCACGGGCGCGACAACGGAATCCTCAAATCGGGCCTGGGGCAATAGCGAGTAGTCCTCCAGGGCGCGCGGATTGCCTCCCTGCTCCGCCACGACGCGCGTAAATCTCTCCAGAGCCTGGCCGCTCGAGATGGCGGAATCATACCGCGCACGCGCCTCGTCCAGAGAATCCGTCACGTTTCCCAGCAGCAACATCTGGGCGGTCAGGTCGCGGCAAAGCCCCACCAGATCGCGTGGGCCGCGGCCCTTCAGCGTTTCCACCGACTCGATGACCTCCAGGGCGTTCCCAACCGCATTTCCCAAGGGCTGGCTCATATCAGTGATCAAAGCGTGGACGCGCTTGCCGTGCGCCGCGCCGGTGTTTACCAGGCTGGTGGCCAGGGCGCGGGCATTCTCCAACTCTTGCATGAACGCTCCTGTCCCGGTTTTGACGTCCAGCACCAGTCCGTCAATGCCCTCTGCCAGTTTCTTGCTCATGATGGAGGCGGTAATCAGCGGAATGGATTCCACCGTGGCGGTGACGTTGCGCAGGGCATAGAGCTTGCGATCCGCGGGAGCAAATTCCTCCGTGGCTGCACCCAAGGCAAGGCCACAGGTTTCGAGCACGCGGTGGAATTCCTGGTACGACAATCGGGGGCTGAAGCCAGGGATCGCTTCCAGCTTGTCGAGCGTGCCGCCCGTGTGCTCAAGGCCGCGCCCGGAGATCATGGGCACCAGTACGCCGGCCGCCGCGGCCGCTGGGGCAACAATCAAAGAGGTCTTGTCACCGACGCCGCCGGTGGAATGCTTGTCGACCTTCGCGGCGGGCAGGGCGGAGAAGTCCAGCACCCGCCCCGATCGCAGCATCGCCTCCGTCAGGTCCGCGGTTTCACGCCGGTCCATGCCGCGAAAATAAACCGCCATCAGCAGGGCCGAGGCTTGGTAGTCAGGAATTTCGCCGCGCGTGTAGCGCTCGACGAAGTCGAATACCTCCGCCTGGGTCAGAACCAAGCCGTCGCGCTTCTTCCGGATTAGTTCAGGCGTTTCCATGCTCGAATGGGAACCTGCAACCCTTGACGTGACCCGCAACTCCCTTTTTTAGCTTAGTGGAGGATGAGAGTATACAACTTTCTGTAAACTCGAATGAGCGCGTCCCGAATGTCATCTCCGCGTTTCGCCCCCTAGCTCTCGGTCCCGGGGAAGTTCCGTCTCCCCGGTAGTACTAAAAGCCAACTTCTTTGAGTGCCGCGAAGTGTTTTATATCCTTGCGCAGTGTCTCCGTGACCTCCGTGCTCAAAACTGCTTTAACACAGAGGTCACTGAGTTGCTCCATGCCCTCTGTGTTAATGTTTGAAAGGCGCAGAGACCACGGAGAGTTCTCTTTGGATTGCAGCCGGGAGCCGCGCTGGGTGGTATCCCAACCCCCAAGGCTCGTCCGGAAGATCGGCGCTTGAGCCCAAGAGGCGGCTCGGCATACAATCTTAATTCGGGTGGAAATTGAAAGCGAGCATTCCCACGGGATGCGGAAAAGGAAATTCTGTCGCACAGCGGACCACATTATGGATTTCACCTATCAAGACATCGCCAAGATGGTTGACCACTCGTTGCTGCCCCCCTCGCTGACTGACCAGGAACTGGAGCTAGGGTGCCGCATGGCCCGGGAATATAACTGCGCCAGCGTCTGCATCATGCCTTATTACCTCAAGAGGTGCGCGGAGATCTTGCAAGGCAGCACGGTGATGGCCAGCACCACCATCGGGTTTCCGCACGGGGGCCACACCACGGCCATCAAAGTGGCGGAAGCGCAGCGGGCCCTGGCGGACGGCTGCCAGGAACTGGATATGGTCACGAACATCAGCAAGGTCGTGAGCGAAGATTGGGACTATGTGCGCCAGGACCTGAAAGCTGTCATCGATGTGGCGCATGCCCGAGACAAGAAGGTGAAAGTGATTTTTGAGAATTGCTACCTGACGGATGCCCACAAAATTCGGCTGTGCGAGATCTGTGCGGAAGTCGGCGCCGATTGGGTGAAGACTTCGACCGGCTTCGGCACATCGGGAGCCACCATCGAGGACGTAAAACTGATGCGTGCCCACACACCCGCGCATATCCAGGTGAAGGCGGCTGGAGGCATTCGCAATCTCGACCAACTCCTGGCCTTCCGCGCCTTGGGCGTATCGCGCGTGGGCGCGTCAAAGACCAAAGACATTCTGGAAGATTGCCGGCGACTGCTGGGCAAGTGGTGAGGGGAAATTCAATTACGAATTAAGAATTGAGAATTAAGAATCAAGAATTATAAAGAGAGGACGATGCCAACCTGAGGCACGGGGCCGCAAAGAAGAGTTTCAGAATTCTAAATTCGTAATTCGTAATTGATCCGCCTCTGCCATTCCCTGTCAAATTCTTCCCGACTTGGAAACGATTTCTGCGTTCCCACTTGGGTCGTCGAGAGGGCCGCGTAAAGACTGGCTCGCGTCAACGCTTCCTTGTCCGTCAGACCTTCCGCCAGAAACACGGCGAAGCTGCCGATGAAGGCATCGCCGGCGCCCGTACTGTCAATGGGATCGACCTTGAAGGCGGGGATCAACTTCAAACCTTCCGGGGTCGCCAGCAGCAAGCCGCGTTCACCCAACGTGATAACAACGCGTGAGAGCCCCTGCGCGAGCAGATAATTCGCGCATTTGCTGGCCTCATCGAGGTTGTGAACGGGGATGCCGGTAATGGCTTCCGCCTCGCTCTCATTGGGCACGAAATAATCTGCCGCGGCAACTTCTTTGAAATCCAAAGGCAGCGCGGGAGCGGGATTCACGATGCAGCGAATGCCATGCGCCTTGGCAAAGCGAATCGTGTGGCAGACAGTGGCGAGGGGGATTTCAAATTGCAGCAGAATGGTGTCAGCTTGGCTGAGAAATGGCGCGGCGGCATCCACATCCTGGGGAGAGAGCATTTCGTTCGCGCCTTTGATCACCACAATGCGGTTCTGGCCGCTCGCATCCACAAAGATAGGCGCGACGCCGGAGGAGATTCCTTCCGCGATGAGCACGTGACTGGCATCGATGCCCTGGGACTCGAAGTTCTTTATGGTGGCCGGTCCAAACAAATCATTGCCGACCTTGGCGACCATGCCGACGGAAGCGCCACATCGGCGTGCGGCCACAGCCTGGTTGGCGCCCTTTCCTCCAAAACCCAAGTTGAATTTCTTTCCGAAAATCGTTTCGCCCGGCCGTGGAAACGTGTCGTTGAAGATCGTCAGGTCAACATTGGCGCTTCCCACCACCGCAATCTTCTTTTCCATGATCTCTCCCCGGGGACGTTTTGTGAGGGATTCGGGCCACGGGATTCGAGTCGGAATCGCTGACAACGATGGAGGGCGGCGAGATCCCCAAATCGGGGTTTTCTCCGAATCCCGAATCCCTAACCCCGAATCCCGGTCTTAGGATGGTTCTTCATCAACAGGCATGTTCGCCCGCTTGGGCCGTCCGGGCAGAACAAAGTGCTTTGCGCAGCGCGGCCGGTAGGAATCGCCGGCCATCAAAGTTGGGCTCGCGTAGGAGGCGGGTTGGCCGTTGATAAGGCGTTGTGAAAAAAACGCTCGTGCCCCACATTCGCAGTAAGCAATGCACCAGGTAATGTTTCCGCCATAAGCATTTACCAGCCATGCCAGCGCCAGCATGTCGCCAAAGGGCTGGCCGCGGAAATTCAGGTCAAGCCCCGCGGCAATGACGTCATAGCCCCGTTCCAGGAGGGCACGCGCGCAATCGAATAACTCATGCACGAATTGGCCCTCATCGATGGCAACGCAATTGACCGGTTTACCTATGATTCTCTCGCGTTCAGCAATGAAAGCGAACATCTCCCACGGATTGGAGGAATCGAACTCCACCGCATCCATCTGCCGATGGCTAAGCTGATTGCGGCTTTGCACCACGCCTTGCGCGCTCTTGGTGTCATCCTTGGGCTTGAAAAGGATGATGGCCTGGTGCGCATACTCCTCACGCATGGCGACGCGCCGGATTAACTCCGCCGTTTTGTTGCTGCGCATGGGGCCAATCACAACTTCGATTGTTCCCGGCATTTCGTGGTCTCCTCAGGGTGAAGATGGCAACAGTCTATTCCAAAACCAACCATGTCAAAAGTTTTTTCGGCGCTTCCATGTCCACTGGATCCTCGGCGCTCATGGGGCACCGCTAAAGGAGCGTTCGTATTAGAATTGATGTTTCCAAATCGTTGAACGAGGCGAAGCACATGACGGATCGCGCAACGCTGACGGAAATCTCCAACCAATTGGCTGACCGATACGGTGCACCGGGGAAAGCTGCGGCTGATCGGTTGCAGATTTGGCTGGAAGGCGCCGTGCCCATGGGATTCCCGGATGTTCTGGCCCGGCATTTGGAGGAGCAGCATGTGCCGCTGCTCTTCGACGCCTTTTGGCAGGTGCTTCCCTTCGGCACCGGTGGGCGTCGCGGCCGGGTTGGCTACGGATCGAATCGATTTAACCACACGACGGCGGCTATGACCGTGCAGGGTCACTGCAATTACCTCGCGACGGCTTTTCCCGGCAACGAGATCTCCGTCATCGTGGCCAATGACGTTCGCGTATTCAACGATTTCGCGGGCGTTTACCGCTTCCTGGGAAGTGACCATCCTTTATTGGGGACATCTTCGCGATCGATCGCCAAGCTGGCATGTGAGATTTATGCCGGCAATAGAGTGGTGGCGTACCTCGCGGAGCCGGAAGCCGACCAATCGCTCTTGAGCACTCCCGAGCTTTCTTTCATCATCCACAAACTTGACGCGGCGGGCGGCGTCAATATCTCCGCCTCGCACAATCCTCCCGATGACAATGGTATCAAGGTTTACGACGAGTACGGCGGCCAGCCGATTCCGCCTGACGATCAACGCCTGGCGGACGCCATGGACCAGGTTACGGAAGTCCGTCGCGTTGCGTTCGCAGAAGCGCTCAGCCGTGGGTTGATTCGTCCCCTACCCGAGGGCCTGCACAGCGAGTACATCGAGGAATATGTGCACTTGTATGGCAACATCTTCACCCCGCAGCCTGATATTCCCGTGGTCTACACTCCCCTGTGCGGGTGCGGGCTGCGGTCAGCCGGCGCGGTGATGCGGAAGTTGGGCTTTCCCATTTTGTCTCCACCCGATCAGGGTCCGGATGGGACGTTCGCTCCCATCCCCTTCAAGGCGCCCAATCCGGAGGTTTCGGAAGCCACCGCGCCCGCCACTCGCTTCGCTGAATCGGTGGACTCGGGCGTTGTCCTTTCGAGCGATCCCGACGCGGACCGTGTGGGCCTGGAGGCCCGCCTCGCCGATGGGTCCTGGTACCACTTCGACGGCAATAAGATTGCCACGCTCCTCGGTTATTACCTGATGCTCGACCCTGACGGCCCGCAGCGTCGAGGTTTGGTGATGGAAACTTTGGTGACTACGAAAATCCTGGGTCAAATTGCCGCGACGGCGGGCGACTCATGGATCATCGATGATCTGCTGGTGGGCTTCAAGTACATGGCGAACGTCCTCAAAATCCTCGAGCAGCGCGGACGATGGGGAAACGCCTGTACACGGCCGGAATCGCTGGTGTTGGCCACGGAAGAAGCGCATGGGGTGATGCTGACCTCCACAATTCGCGACAAGGATTCTGCGCCGGTGTGCATGTTCCTTGCCGCCCTCTATCAAAAGGTGTGGCTGGAGGGACGTAACCTGCTCGACTACTACATCGAAATTCTAGAAAGGCTCGGCGGATACGCTGACACAGGACGTTCCCTCGTGATGACCGGGGCGAAGGGCGGAATCCAGCGGGACCGCATCGTGGCGTCGCTGCGCGCGTCGTTGCCGAAAACGCTGGGCGGCCGGGCCGTCCACAAAGTGGTGGATTACTGGAATGAAATCTCTTTCGGCAAGTTGCAGAGCAGCACGGATCAGCTCTCGCGCAACGTCCTGCAGTTTTTCCTGGATGGCTTCATCGTCACGGTTCGACCATCCGGCACCGAGCCCAAGTTGAAATTCTATTGCCAGCTTGTGCCGCTCGAAAAGCCGCGGGGCCGAACCGCGGGCCCAGCGCTACAGGGGATGGAATTGATGCGTGATTTGACGGGACAGGTGGAAACCATGGCGCGCGCGGTTTATCAGGAATTGCTGGCCCGCCTGGACCTGCATTTGGGAGAGCCGGGCCTGCTTCTTCCCGACATCATTGACATCGGCCGCAAGCAGGATTTTGAGCGCCAGACGGTTCCGCAGCTTCGCGAGGCGATTGCGCAACGCCGCTTCAAGAACCTTGACTACCTTTTGGATTGGCTGAGAGGTGAAGTTGCCGCCATGACTCCCGGGGCGAATCCTCTTCCCGCCTTGAGGGCAAGCGTTGCCCACCTCTGCCGGCAATGGGAGAAAGAACTCGCGGGTGCGCCGCTTCTCGCGGAATTGGCAGTGTGGGCGGGGCCGCGGATTGCGTCCTGAGTTGAAAGGCTGTGGGCCCGAGACTTATGTCTCGCGGCGCGCGGGAGCCCAAGGCGCGGGCACCGTTTCGCGATGCGCAACCAACCATGAAGGTCTATACTCTCCGCCAGTAAAAGGAGCCCTCCGACATGAATGGCGGTTTTTTCAATTCCAGCCTTAAGCGACAACCCATCGCATGGGTTCTGATTCCACTGCTGGCCGCGGGTGCGGCGGTGGCGCAGCGTCCCTCCGCCACGCCGGGCTTGCAACCGCTCCACAAGGACATTTACGTGGTGGAGAAGGACGACCGGCTGGTGTTCGGCAACGATAAGCTGACGCTTGAGTTGGGCAAACAGAACGGGGAGTGGCTGTCGCTCGCGGCGCGGGGAATCCCCGGCGCGCTGGCCCGACGCACGGAAATTCCCGCCTCTGTAGACTTTCGCATCGACGACGTATGGATGGTTGAGGAGCACGGCGCGGCACCACGCCGCCGTGGATGAGGCTCGGGACGCGGCCACGCTGTGCGTCACGATGGGCACTGGGCCACTCACGCGCCCGCCCTTAATTCCGGAGCGATGGCGAGCACGCTCCGGCCAGACGGCCGCACCGGCCTACGAATACGAACTGCAATCCTGCTATACGCTGTTTGCAGGGCAGAGCCGGATAGAAAGAACCGCCACCGTGAACCGGCTGGGTGGCGCAGATATTCTGGCTTCCACCTACGCGCGGCTGCAAGGTTTCCTGTTTCAAGTGCCGAACGCGGTGGTGGGCCTAGTACATCGTTCTTAAACTTCTTTGTAATATTCTCGGCTTTGTGTTATTGTCGCGTTCATGCCGAGAGTCGCACCCGCGAT
>PLWR01000195.1 GCA_003165615.1 Acidobacteriota bacterium
CCGGGTTCCGGTTCGAGTCAAAGCGAAATAGCGCCATTTCCTTTTATTTTCATCACCCTGAGAGGCATTTGAGCCCAATTTCAACTATTTACCAGGGATTCGCTCTCCGCGCCGGCGCAAGCACAGCGGAGAAATGAATGTCTTCCGCACAAGCCGGCCCGGTTCGGAGTTGAATCCGAGTCCTGCTCCCGCTGCCAAGGCTGTTACCCTGAAGGCAAGGGATTGCCGTGATTTTTCCGCCCCTCGGAGCCGCACTCGATAATGAATAAGCTCATCTTTGCCAATNNCGCACCAACGGCATTGGCGCGGATTTGGTCGTCACACCTCCCAATGCCAGCTTCATCAATGGCATGAGCAGCGCGGTCATCCCGGTGAAGTTGGCTCCATTTCTGCAGACGCTGCCCCATGTGACGGTAGCAGCGCCTGTGATTTTCAAGACCGCCATGACCGGCTCAATGGAGGTTCTCTTTGGCGTCGATTATGACAGCTACAACGCGCTGAAGCCCTTCAAATGGGTCGCGGGCGGGCCGTTCCAGGGGCCGTACGACGTAATCATCGATGACGTCTGGGCGCGCAAGGACGGCGGCCACCGCGTCGGCGATACGGTCAATATTTTCAACCACCCCTTTCGCATCTGCGGCATTGTGGAGCATGGCAAGGGCGGGCGCAGGCTTGTACCCATCGAGACGCTGGGCGAGCTGATAGGCTCCGATAACAAGGCTTCGACCATCTACCTGAAGATCGACAACGCGACCAATGAAGATGCGATCAGGCAGGAGATTGCCGCCACGAAGGGCCTGGAGGGCTACAGTGTGCAGACCATGGACGATGTGCTCTCGCAATATACGCCGTCGAAGTTTCCCGGTTTTGATCTTGCGTTGGATGTGGTGATTACCATTGCCGTCGTGGTGGGCTTTCTGGTGATTTTTCAGACCATGTACACGGCGGTTCTGGAGCGGACGCGCGAAATCGGAATCCTCAAATCGATGGGCGCCTCCAAGCCGTCCGTGGTGGGCATGGTGCTACGCGAGACCGCGCTGCTGGCCGTGGTGGGCGTGCTGGTGGGCATCGCGGCCACTTATGGAGTTCGCACCTTCCTGGGCCTGAGATTTGCCTCTTTCAGCTTCGAGCTGACCGCTGCATGGATGGCCAGGGGAGCGGCCATCGCCTTTTTGGGAGCGATCTGCGGGGCGCTCTATCCGGCGTGGATGGCAGCCCGCAAGGATCCTATCGATGCACTGGCGTATGAGTAGGCTTTTCTGCTTCAAGTGGAGTGCTGCCTGACGCGGTAGACAGGTCGAGTGTCGATTGGCGTCGCCGTGCCCTCCTGTTCCAAAGACGTTGGGGATATGCTCTCGGCGCGGCCGACGGATTCGAGCACGATATACTTGAAACATCTCCTCTGACGCGTTTTTTAGAGCATTTTTCTAGTAGGTGTAGAGTGGCTTTGAAANNGAAAAATGCTCTATTGCAGTTCCTGCGGTTTCTCCCGTTTTTGGGGGATGTGCGTGAGACTGTCTTGCATAGGAGTCACTTTTGCAGGGGAATGGCCATTGACGATTTCTTCCAAACGCTGGCTTTACGCCGTTTGGCTGGTCCTGATCGGCGGCTTCGCGCTTCTGCACGCGCTGCACCTGAGCGCCGACTTTCCCAACCACACGCCGTGGTTCGGCGACTGGGCCAAGTACACCGATGAGGGCTGGTACGGGAACGCGGCTGTGCGCGCCCACCTGTTTGGCAACTGGTATCTTCCTGGGGACTTCAATCCCGCGTCGGCGGTGCCGGTGTGGCCGTTTCTGGAGTGGGCGCTCTTCTTCTTTACCGGGGTAACGGTGGAGGCGGCGCGAGGGCTGGCAGTGGCGTTTTTCTTCTTGAGCCTGGCGCTGAGCTACTTGCTGCTGAGGGCGCGTGGACCGCGCTGGGTGGCGCTGCTGGCGTTGACGCTGCTGGTGACCAGTCCTTTTCTCTACTGCTTCAGCCGGTTGGCCATCCTGGAGCCGATGCTGACGACACTGACCCTGGCGGCGCTGAATCTTGGCGTTCGGCTGCCGGGGTTTCGCAGGCCCGTGTGGGTTGCCGCGGGCATTGGGCTGTTGTTCACTGCGCTGATGCTCACCAAGACGACGGCTCTGTTTCTGTTGCCGGCCTTGGGATGGGCCATGGTGCTGCCGTTATGGGAGCGGCGCAAACTGGCCGTGCGGTGTGCCGGGGCGGCGGCTGGGACGTTTGCCATCGGTTATGGGCTGTGGCTGGCGCTGGTGGTGCGTTGGGGGCTGCTGGCGGATTACAAGTATTTCTTCTTTGTGAACAAGTATCCGAAGCCGCAGGAGTTCGACTGGCCTTTGATGAGCCTGTGGTGGTCTCTGCATGGGGGACTGTGGGTGGACCACATTTTGATTCCTCTGGCCGGGGTCGTGACGCTGGCGGCTGCGCTGGGCTGGCGGAGCGGCTGGGGGCGCAGGCTGCTGCTCGACCCGGTGTTTGGAGCTTCGGTGCTGTCGGTGGGCGGATACATCCTGTTCATGACGTACCAGAACCACCCGCAGCCGCGCTACTTTGCCGTCGTGGTTTTCTTCATCTGCTTCATCGTGGCGCAGGGGGCTGGGGCGCTTTTGGGGAGGAAGGATTCGCCTGGCGCGCTGCCGGGGCATGGGCCGGCGGGATGGCTGGGTTGGGCTGTCATCGGGCTGGCGGTGCTGGCGGTGGGGATGAATGGCGCGTGGACGATGAGCTATGCGGCGCACCCGGAGTACACGTTTGTTAACGTGGCCTGGCGATTGACCCGGTATATTGACGAGCATCCCAACGGGAAGCGGGTTCTGGTGTCGGTGAGCGGGGACGAGATCGCGATGGTGACGCACCTGCCCACGCTGAACGATCTGTTTGTGACGCCGGGGCCGGCGATGGACGACCTGGCCGGGAAGCTGGCCTACTATCGGCCGGGCTGGTATGCGACGTGGAACACGCTGGATCCCGGGATGCTTGAGGATCTGCACAGCCGCTATTCGGTGGAGCAGGTGGCCAGTTTTCGCTGTTTCGACGACAGCAAGCGGAACGTGCTGGTGCTGTTCAAGCTGCACCCTTGGCCGGGCGGGCAGGTGTACGACCCGGCGGACGAGAATCTGCGCATCCGGTTTCCCGAGGACAGGTTCGACATTCCGTTGGAATAGGGGCCGATTCTCCGGCATAATGTGCAGAAAAAGCATGGGTCGCGTCCTTTTCGGGAATCGGTGCCGAAAGGGACAGAGCCACGTTTTCCGTCGAAATACGACGCGGAACGTCTCTGCCTGAGCGGCCTTGATGGCAGCAAACAAAGGGCCTGGGGAAGCCTGTGACTGCAATCACTCGACAGAGGGCAATGCGGATGATAGGCTTCCGGTGACTTTTCCCCGGTGTTCTGTGGGGCGCGATTTCTGGGGTCGTTGGTGATACGGCTTCAAACCTTAAGTCTGGGAGGACTTGTGACTGCAACGTATTGGGTGTATTTCTATCTGCTTGTGCCCCTGTTCTCGCTCGTGGCGGCATTCTTTTTTGGGCGCCAGGTCATCGGCTCGGACATTGGGACTCCGGCGATGGGGAAGATCGCAGTGGCCATCAAGGAAGGCGCCGTTGCATTCTTGAAGCGCCAGTCGAAGACCGCGGCGGCCGTCCTTGCCATGGGCCTGCTGCTTCCCACGCTGGCCTACGGGCAGCCGGAACACGCAGGCGGCGGAGGCGAAGCCAACCTGGTACTGCCGGATTTGTCGACCGTGAATTTTCTCGGCATGAACGGGCATNNTCCGAACTGATCTATGAAACGTGCAAGACCTATCTGGTAACGCAGGGCAAGTTCATTCTATTGCTCTGGACCTTCATCGCGGTCATTATCGGGTTGTACTTCGGCGTTCTGGCGCCGGTACCGGGAAAACCCATTTGGGAAACGCTGACGGTAATTCTGGGGTTCTCGCTGGTCGGCATCGCGGGCAGCT
>PLWR01000223.1 GCA_003165615.1 Acidobacteriota bacterium
GCGTGTCGTTCATCTGGATAAAGGCTTGGCGGGGAAACTCTTCCCAATCCTTATGGTCGGTCTTGAAGCGCCGCAGGATGTCCTGAATGGAGCACGAGACGAAGAAATACTGCTGCTTCAGGCGCAGTTCTTTTCCTTCAAACACATTGTCATTGGGGTAGAGGACTTTGGTCAGGTTCTCCGCCAGGACTTTGTTGGCCACCGCGTCCACGTATGACCCGCGATTGAAATCATCCAGGTCAAATTCCGCCGCCGCCTTTGCCGACCAGAGACGGAGGGTGTTAACCGTGAGCCCGCCATACCCCACCATGGGCAGGTCGTAGGGCATGCCCACCACCGGCTTGGTATCCACCCAGCGCCATTCCGATCCCTTGGGGCCCGGGCGGGATTCGACACGGCCTTCAAACTCCACATGAAAGGAATATTCCGGATGGGATATTTCCCACGGGTAACCGAGCTTCAGCCATTCATCCGGCACCTCCACCTGATATCCGTTCACGATGCGCTGGTTGAAGATGCCAAAGTCATAGCGCAAGCCGTATCCGAACGAGGGAAAATTGAGGGTGGCGAGGGAATCCATAAAGCACGCCGCCAGGCGTCCCAATCCGCCATTGCCCAGACCCGCATCGACTGCCTGTTCGAGGAGGTCGTCCCAATTCAGTCCCACTTCCAAAACGGCCTGGCGGCAAGCTTCCTCCAAGCGCAGGTTCATCACATTGTGTTCCAGCGAGCGGCCAATCAGGAACTCCAGAGACAGGTAGTAAATTCGTTTGACATGCCGGTCGTGGTGCATTTGCTGGGTGGGAATCCAGCGCTCAATCAGGCGGTCGCGCACGGCGAGCGCAAAGGCGTAGTAGCGGTCGCGTATGGTGGCGGTGTAACGATCTTTGGCCAGCGTGCGGCGCAGGTGATGCTCGAACGCGTGCCGCAATTCTTTGACCAGCTTCGCCGCTTCTTCGCCAGTCGCTCCCGGGCTTGTGGTTTTTCCTTCGGATTCCATTTTTCCCTCCCTGCCTAAAGTCGAAACTCGAAACTCGAAATTCGAAACTCGAAACTCGAAACTCGAAACCCGCCCTGCCCGTCTTTTCCCCGAAGGCGGGAATTCGCAGCCTTCTGCACCAGGGACATTCACGCGGGGAATTTGGCTGGCGTCGAATTTCGAGCTTCGAATTTCTGCGTTCGATGCTCGTCTTTCCCCGGCTTCCGGGGCCTAATTCGCTGCCGGCGTGCTCAGCGCCCGCGCGATCAGGGCGCGGCCTTCTTCCTGAATGCGGCGCAGGTGCTCGGGCCCATTCATGCTTTCGGCATAGAACTTGTACACATCCTCGGTTCCTGAGGGCCGGGCGGCGAACCATCCGTGTTCGGTGACGACCTTAATGCCGCCGATCGCCGCGCCGTTGCCGGGGGCGTTGGAGAATTTCGCCATAATCTTCTCCCCGGCCACCTCCACGTCGCGCACTTGCAGGGGCGACAACTTTCCCAGCGCCGCCTTTTCCTCCGGGGTGGCGGGCATATCGGTGCGCTCATACACCATTTCGCCAAACTCCTGGGTCAGGGCGCGATGGTGCTCTGCCGGGTCGCGTCCGGTCTTAGCTATTATTTCGGCCGCCAGCAGCCCGAGGATGAGCCCATCTTTGTCGGTGCTCCAAACCCCACCGCTCGAGCGAAGGAACGACGCGCCGGCGCTCTCCTCTCCCCCAAAGCCCAGCGCGCCGCCGAGAAGGCCCTCGACAAACCACTTGAACCCCACCGGCACCTCGACCAGCTTTCGCCCCAGCCGCTGGACAACGCGGTCGATCAGGCTGCTGCTGACCACCGTCTTGCCCACCGCCGCAGTGGCCGGCCAGCCCTGGCGGTTTTGAAAGAGATAATCGATGGCCACGGCGAGGTAATGGTTCGGATTCATCAGCCCGCCCTCGCGGGTCACAATCCCATGCCGGTCGGCATCGGTGTCATTGGCGAAGGCCACGTCAAAGCTGCCCTTGCGCGCGATCAGACTCGCCATGGCGAAACGCGAGGAGCAGTCCATGCGGATCTTTCCATCCCAATCGACGGTCATGAAGCGGAACGTCGGGTCCACCAGCTCGTTGACGACAGTCAGGTCAAGATGGTAGCGGTCGCGAATCGGACCCCAATAGGCGACGCTCGCGCCCCCGAGGGGGTCAACTCCAATCTTCACTCCCGCGCTTTGAATCGCCGCCAGATCGACCACGGCCGCAAGGTCCTGCACGTAGGTGGCAACGTAATCGTGGAGGTGTGTGGTTGCTGCGGATCGCGCTCGCGCGTAGGGCACACGCTGAACTTCCCGCAGGTTATTCTCCAGAATTTTGTTGGCGCGCTGTTCGATCCACTTCGTGACGCCGGTGTCCGCGGGGCCGCCATGCGGGGGGTTGTACTTGAAGCCTCCATCTTCGGGAGGATTGTGCGAGGGCGTGATGACGATGCCATCGGCGAGGCCCGGGGGCTGCGGGCGATTGTAGTTCAAAATGGCGTGGGAAACGGCCGGCGTGGGCGTGTATCCCCCGGCGGCATCCACCATCACGTGGACTCCATTGGCGGCGAGAACTTCCAGCGCGGTCACCAAGCCGCACTCCGACAGGGCATGCGTATCCTTACCGATGAACAGAGGGCCTTCCACCTTCTGCTGTTTCCGGTATTCGCAGATCGCCTGGGAGATGGCCAGAATGTGGTCTTCGTTGAAGCCGCACTTGAACGCCGTTCCCCGATGGCCCGAGGTGCCAAACGCCACCCGCTGTTCGCGAACCGCCGGGTCGGGATGCTCAGCAAAGTAGGCTGTAATGAGCTTGGGGACGTTGACCAGGTCACTTGTTTCAGCAAGTTTGCCAGCTTTAGGACTGACTTCCATGTAAGCGCCTCCGTACTCTTGCCGCCTGCTCTTATTTACCCCGGAGAGGGTGAAGGCTTGCCGGTGCTCGCGGGTGACGCATCCTGGCGCAATTCGACCTTGCGGGGGACAGGTATCGGCTCCCCCCCCCATCACCAGATTCCCGAGGATAGCACTTCTCCGTGAAGTATGTTACCGGCTTATATGACGCTGGGGTTAATGCCATTAATGTTCGTGTGCTTTCGGCAATCCTGCGTAACTGAGGGCCCAGATTGCTGGGGGAAAGAAATCCCTCCAGACTAGTGGGCTCGATTTCGACGCCAATACCTGACTTGGAGAACGGTGTAGGTACCCTTTTCGACCAGCGTCAGGAAATGTTGGCCGGTTTCGACGGGCAGGGACTTGTAACGGCCTTGATAAATGTGGCCGTATCCCGCCGTCCGGGTTTGCCAATTGCTTGAGCCCCCCGCCTGCCTTTGTTACACTGTGCTTACATCATTGTCAGGAGAGGCAGGTTATGCATGCAACCTTTGAAGAAATTGCGGCTGACGCCATGAGACTTCCTCCGAGAGATCGGGTGAAGCTTGCGCAACGTCTGGTTTCCACCCTCGACCCCGGTGTTGAGAAAGACGTTGAAGGGCTGTGGCTGGTGGAGGCGGAACGACGGCTGGAAGAACTCCGCACGGGCAAAGCCAAGGGCATCGACGCTCCAGAGGCCTTCCGGAAGGCGCATGAAGCTCTCAAAAGGTGAAAACCGAATTCCATCCCCAAGCCTGCGAGGACATGCGGGAGTCAGCCCGGTACTATGAGGAAAACTCTTCTGGACTGGGCAAAGACTTTCTCGCCGCAGTTCGGGAGACGACGCGGCAAATCAAGCGATTTCCAAGGGCCGGCACCGTTCTAAAGGGAAGCATTCGGAAAAGGCTCGTCCTCGGCTTTCCCTTCGCCGTTCTATACCAAACAGCGGAAAGCAAGATTTACGTCGCGGCCGTCATGCATCAGCACCGAAGGCCGGGGTATTGGAAAGACCGAGTGCGCGATTGAACAGCCGGAAGAAAACGCCGGCTGGCGCAGACCTCTGATTTGTGAGGTCTGCGATCTCCCGCCAACCGAGGAGCAGGAACTTCAACTCCTGCCGGACCTCTTCGATCCTTTGAACAAAACAGCGGCAAAAGCGCTCGGAGAGGAAAAGAGGCGCGCGCCGATACACGCTGGTAGTAACGAATTGCAACCAGGGTGAATTTGTTCAATCCCC
>PLWR01000127.1 GCA_003165615.1 Acidobacteriota bacterium
GGCGTCGGGGTTCAGGATGACAGGTCCGCAAAATGTTGCCCAACCCTTTTTTATCCTCGGTCCCTCTGCGGGATGAGGCAAGTAAGTTATTGCCCTTAATAGGATTTCCCCGGCCCATTGTCAAATTTCGGTTACGCGGTCTTTAGCGCTGAGCACCTAAAAAATGCACTTCGGGTTTGATTTTCAGCAATTCGAGCCATGCTAGTTGTCTGTTTTCATTCCATCCCTTACCCTTAAGCCCTCTCGTACGGACGGCTTAGGTCGGCATGCTTCGAGATTCGGCATTTGGACCCCGAAAGATCCTTAATCCGGGATAACGTGATTCAGGGAGAAGAAGTCGTAAAATTTCCGAGCGAAGTTGGGAAGAAACCATGAACCTTGCCCTGCGGCGGAAACTCAGATTCGTCAACACGCGCCTGCGAGAATGGCGCATGATTGCCAAAGGGCTTGCCTCCAGGCGCCATCCGGTTTTGGCGCACGTGATTCCCATCCGCCGGTGCAATCTTTCCTGCACTTACTGCAACGAGTTTGATAATTTCTCCCAGCCTGTGGCGCTGGAGGAGATGTTCCACCGCGTCGATCGCCTCGCGGCGCTCGGCACCACGATCATCACTATCAGCGGTGGCGAACCGCTATTGCATCCGCACCTGGAGGAAATCGTCTGGCGCATCAGGCGGCACGGCATTCTGGCAGGCATGATTACCAACGGCTACCTGCTGACCCCGCAACGCATCGAGCACCTGAACCGCGCGGGCCTGGACCACCTGCAGATTTCCATCGACAACGTGCAGCCTGACGATGTTTCCAAGAAAAGCCTGAAGGTGCTGGATCGCAAACTTCAGATGCTCGCGCAATATGCGATTTTCCAGGTGAACATCAACTCGGTGTTGGGCAGCCCGGTAAAGAATCCTGATGATGCGCTGGTGGTGGCGCGTCGCGCCCTGGAACTGGGCTTCACCAGCACGGTCGGCATCCTGCACGATCACGACGGCCAGCTTCAGCCCCTGGGGCAGCATCAACAGGATCTGTTCGCGCGGATCATGCAGATGGGCAAGCGATCTTACGCGCGCTTCAATCAGTTTCAGAAAAACATTTCGCAAGGCGTCGCGAGTGACTGGCGATGCCGCGCGGGCAGCCGTTACCTCTATGTTTGTGAAGATGGACTGGTGCACTATTGCTCGCAGCAACGCGGTTTTCCGGCCATCCCCCTGGCGAAGTACACGCCGGAGCATCTTGCCCACGAGTACCACACCCAAAAAACCTGTGCCCCGCATTGCACCATTTCCTGCGTGCAGCAAGTCGGCATACTCGATAACTGGCGCTCGCCCCAAACCCGTCCCGCATTTGTTCCCGTCGAAAATCTGCTTCCATTCCCCAACACATTGAGCGAAGGCTGAAGGCGGTACCGGCACACCCCATGCGGTCGTTGAGGAAAGGGGTGGTATAGTTTGGTTCCAGCAACGCCGGCCTTTGACCGCCAGCCGCTTGATTGAAGGCGCTTGGGCACGTACCTGGCGCTGCCACGGCAAAGCGCAGCTCGGCCGGAAATTCCATTGGCGAAATGGATCCACGATGTCCAAAACCTCCCGTCGCGAATTCTTGAGCAGCAGTAGCTCGCTGTTGGTGGTTCCATTTCTCGCGGAGCAAACCGCAGCCCAGCAAGCGGATTCAATCAGTCCGCCCCCCATGCCCGTTGAGCCCGCATGGCGCGAGCCGGGGCAGACGAAAGACGCCGCCTATCTTCGCACCGCGGCCTTGCGCTACTCCGCCGAGGGCCGTGAGATTGTGGGGCGCAACCGGACGTGTTTCAACAACCGGCCGCTCTATTGCCTCCCCAACACGGAGGGTGTGGTGCTGGCGGGCGACCGGCCGTTCGTGCGTTTGCTCGCCAAGCCCTACGTTCTCGGCGGATTCAGCGCGGCGATTGTGCGTGAGGGCGCGGGAAATTGGTTCCACGAATATTCCGAGGTCGAATCCCGCTATCGATGCGGGCACATGACCTGGCGGATCAGCGATGAGGCGTTGCCGGGCGTTAGCGTAACCCTCGAGGTGGTGCCGCTGGTTGACGCAGCAGGATTTGCCTTGCGGTTCGCGGCCCAGGGATTACGCGTGGGCGACAAGCTGATTTGGGCGTTCGGTGGCGCCCGCTTTGAAGGCGACGTGCGCACGAAGTGGGACCCGATCATGCATGGGAATCCCAAGACGCTTAAGTTGGGCGACCCGCGCAAGCCGGAAATGAACCTGGGAATCGATCCGGAGCGGTGCAACGGCAACCGAATAATTGTCGAAGGTCAGGTATTCCGTAATTTCCCGACGGCCGATGCGCCGCAAGTCGCCGTGGGGAAATCGGGGCGCGAAGGAGTGTTGCACACGGCGCAGGCATCAGCCCAAGCCCGCCCGATGCGCTTATTCGAAACCACCGGACGAGAGTTGCCGATAACGTGTGGCCTTATCGACCTGCGAGCGGGCGAGGACCAGATTTTCTGGGCCGTGCAGTCGGCGCCCGCCGAGGCAGCCATCAGCACGCTGCCCGTTGCCGCGCCGGAAAAGGCCTTTCAAGTTGGAATCGATTACTTGCAGACGGTGGAGCGCGTCGAGGTTGATACCCCTGACCCTCGCCTGAACGCCGCCGTTGCTGCCGTGTGCCACACGATTGACGCCAGTTGCACTCGCAATCCCTATATTTTTCGCCATGGGTGCATGGCCTTTTCCATTCCCTTTCTCGGCTGGCGGGTCATTAGCGGGGCGACGGCCCTGGGTTGGCACGAGCGGGTGAAAGGTGATGCGGCCTATTACGCCGCCTTGCAGGTGACGGATGGCGGCGGCCGCAGTCAAGCCCAGCCAGACCCCCAAAGGCGTCTTTGTGTTCAGGGTCCCGAGTCGCGCTTTTACGGCCGCGGCCACATCCCGCGTGACACTCACATGTACAACACGCAGACGCAGTTTTTCGACCAGCTTATTCGCGACTGGCGTTCGACGGCGGATGCGGAAATGGAGAAGCTCCTGCGCCCGGCGCTGGAACTGCATTTGCAATGGGCCAGGGAGTGCTTCGATCCGGACGATGATGGGCTCTACGAGAGCTACATCAACACCTTGCCCACGGATTCCGTTTGGTACAACGGCGGCGGTAGCGTGGAGGAGTCGGCTTACGCCTACTATGGCCACCATGCCGCATTGGACATGGCTCGACGTGCCGGGGACGCGAAAGCGATAGCGCAACATCTGCAGCGTATGGTGAAAATCCGCAAGGCGCTCGCGGAAAAACTTTGGCTCGAAGATCGCGGCCACTACGGCCTCTACATTGAGCAGGGAGGGCACGGCCGCGTGCATTCCGACGCCTGGTTCTACAGCCAGTTCCTGCCTATCGACGCCGGGATGGTGGGATCCCTTCAAGCGGTGCAGGCGCTTTACTACACCGAATGGGCACTGGAACGCATCCGCCTGCCATTTGGCGGCGAGGTTTGCCAGCCTTCCAACTGGGTTCCGTGGAAGTGGTCCGTGCGCGACATGTTCGGCGGTGATTTGTGCGCCCTGGCCCTGGCCTATTTTCAGACGGGGCTGGCGGATGAGGGGTGGGAACTGTTGCTGGGGGCCACACTGGAGAGCGCCTATGCCAGTTCGGTGCCCGGTGGATTCAGTCAGGTGGGCGCGGCCACTGACTTTGCTGACAGCACCCACATGTTCGCGCGGACCGTGGTGGAAGGGCTCTTCGGCTATGACCCGGACTATCCTCACGGGCGGGTGCGGATGCGCCCGGCGTTTCCCTCCGCGTGGCCCAAGGCGTCGGTGCGCACGCCGGACTTCACCTTTGATTACCACCAGGAGGACGACGCGGATCACTATCGGCTGACGCTCGCGCAAGCGGCGGAGGTGGATTTTCGCTTGCCCATCCGCGCTGAGCACGTGCGGCGCGTCTCGCTGAATGGCCAGGAGACACCGTGGCACGCCGCAGAGGGCTTCGGCTGCACCTTGGTGATTGTTTCCACCGGGAAGTTGGCCGTTGCGGACGTGTCGATCGAACTCGCAGGCCGCATGCCGCACACAGCGCCCGTGGCGGTGACAGGGAAGGTCGGTGAGCAAGTCTGTTTGGAGGCCGTCCGGGGCAAGGTGCTGCGCTGGCAGGACCTGCATGACGTGGTCGAGTCCTCCCGGGCAGAGGGTGCAACGCTCGAAGGGACACTCGCGAACAAGCCGGGACACCACATGGTTTGGGCCAGGGTTGATGTAGGAGACCTGCCGCAGGTGCAGATGTTCAAGTTGCATATCACCGATCCAGAAGGCGAGGCCAAGCGCGCGGCCCAGTCCCCGCGCGAGGCGCCCCAGACCGCGCGCTGGGCGTGCCTCGACCTTGCGCCGCACTACAACGGCGACATTAGGACGATCTTCCAGCAGCAATATCTTTCGCCCCGTCCGCAAACGTGCTCCGTGCGGCTGGGAGTGGATGGCTACTCGGCCTGGACATTCCCCTTCTGGAAAGAACCGGTCCCGGCCATCGACTTGGATCATCTCAATCAACTCAGCGACGGTCACGGCCGCATCATGACGCTGCAGAACGTGCCCTTCCGCCGGTTCGCTGGCGACAGGAATATTGCCTTCACATCATTGTGGGACAATTGGCCGCGCTCCGTGACCGTGCCGGTGAATCAGGCGGCGGAAATGGCCTGGGTGCTGGTGTGCGGGTCAACGTTCCCCATGCAGACGCGCATTGCCAATGCGGAAATCCGCTTTCGCTACGCCGACGGCGAGGAGGAGAAAATTGAGCTTACCCCGCCCGAGAATTTTTGGACCCTCTGTCCATGGGGTGGCGAGGATTACAACTATGAGTTGGATACCTACTGCCTACCCAAGCAGCCGCCCCCCACAGTGCAATTGGGCACGAACTGTCGCGCCATGGTGCTGTCATGGAAACTGCGGCCCGGCGTTGACTTGAAAGAAGTGACCCTCGAAACCCTGTCGCAGGACGTGGTGATTGGCCTGATGGGGGTTAGCTTGATGAGGTAGGGGCACCCCTCGTGGGTGCCCAAAGGGGGCCGACTCGGCCCCGGGGAGGGCAGGCACGAGGCCTGCCCTTGCTGCCCACTATTGAAATTTGAGAGAGAATATTGGATAGATGGCGGGGTAAACCCGCCGCTACGTCGCGCCTGGGCCGGCAAGATGCCGACGCTACATCAAGCACATTCAACGTTTCAAGCTGAGCCTGCCACTCTTTCCGTGATGTACTGCATCCGGTCCCACTCGCAATCCGCCGTCACCATATCGCTGACGCCGAGGATGAAATGGCTTTGATGGCTGTAGCGTTTGACGGTCTCATCAAGGGAGCGGCGGAACTCGTCCTCCGGGGTGCTGGTGGCGCAAAGCAAGGTGGAGGGAATCCCGCCCCAAATCGTGACGTGCTCGCCGAAGTTGGTGCGAATCTCTTCCAACCGGCATCGGGTCATGGGGTAGGGGCACACGGAATCCGCAATGTCGAATCCGGCGCGCCTATACAGGGGGAAGAGCTTCTGGTTCTCGCCGTCGGTGTGGGNNTCATCAGGTATTTGCCCCGCTGGTGCAGCGCCTCGGCGTAATCATGCAGGGGAGGTAAAAAGTACTTCTCGAAGAAAAGCGGGTAGGTGATGGAATCATCATAATTGCCGCCGAGCATTAAGACCTCGGCCGGAGACTCCGCGCCGATGGTCTGGGTTTGCTGGAAGAAGGGCGCAATCTGCTCCGCCAGCCGATGCACCTTTTCCGGGTAGTCATGCAAGGCGTAGAAGAACTGCTCCAGAGGCATCAACTCCCGCATGATGTAATGCATGGGGCAGGCGGTTCCTTGCACCAGGGCGACCACCAGTCCGCGTTCTCCCACCTCCTGGCAGCGAGCGAGATAGCCCTCAAATTGGGGCTCGATGCGGAGGTTCGCCATGATGTGGCCGACAACCGCAAAATCCTGCGGCGCGCGAATAGCATGGTCAACCGTCCAAGGCACGGACACCCCTGAGTCCAGCATTTCCTCCGTAAAAACCATGCGGGTGCGAACGGACCCGAGCGGCGTGTGATATTCCACCACAACTTCCTGGCCACGTTGGATGACGCGCCGCTCCACATTCTCCAAAGTCACGCGGTAGGGAAGGACGGGATGATGGATGATGCCCAGCGCCCGGTCAATCATGGCATCGGCATTGGTGACATCGGTGAAGTCGGGGATGGAAGCGTAACAGCCCACACCCAGGCGATCGGCAATCTCCGTAAGTGTGAGGGAACGCAAGCCGGGAGGCAGTGTTCCCTGGCGCAATCGCGCCCGATGCCAGAACTCCAGGCGGGGAACCCAGGGTAGCCGGTCAGGGACCTCGCCCCGGATGGCGGCCAGAATACGTTCGCGGTGGGTCATAATAATTCTCCTTAACTGCGCGCGACGTAGTATAAAGCCTTCTGTCCATGTCCAACAAATCCAGTTGGCAAAATTCCTTACCCCGGTTGGTTATCCTGCTGCTTTTTGCGGGCTCGATGGTCAACTACCTCGACCGCTCTTTCCTGGGTGTGGTCATCCCGCAAGTGCGGCGGGACCTCTCCCTCAGCAACGCGGATTACGGCCTGGCCATTCACGTGTTTCTGGTGGTGTATTCGGTCTTCTACATCCTGGGGGGGCGGATTG
>PLWR01000207.1 GCA_003165615.1 Acidobacteriota bacterium
GGCGGCTGTGATGGTAGATGGCCCGTGCGACCAATTCCTTGCCCGTGCCGCTTTCACCGTGGATGAGCACCGTGGTGTCATTGGGGGCGACGGTGCGGATGGCTTCCAGCACCTTTTGCATGGGCTCGCTTTGGCCCACCATTTCCACGGCCTGAGCCTCCTCAAGAGTCTCACGCAAGCGCAGGTTTTCGTCCCGCGTGCGCCGGTGCTCCAGGGCCTTGGCGACGCCGTGGGCCAGGTCATCGGGGTCGAAGGGTTTCATGATGTAGTCATAGGCGCCATCCTTGAGCGCTTGCACCGCGGTATCCACGGCAGCGTAGCCGGTCATGATGATGACGATGATGTCGGGATCGACCTCACGGATCTTGCGGTGCAGTTCAAGGCCGTCCATGCCGGGCATCTTGATGTCCAGCAAGGCAAGGTCCCAACGCTGGCGTGGCAACTTCAGCAGGGCCTCCCGAGCGCTGTTGGCCGTGTCCACACTGTAGCCTTCTTCCTCGAACCATTTTCCCAACGAGTCCCGGACGACGTTTTCGTCGTCCACAATCAACAGGCTAGCTTTAGGGTTCATAACGTGCTCCTCACAATTGCCGATTGCCGATTGTCGATTGTCGATTGTCGAATGACGGCGAAGAAGACTTCCCCAACTGTCAATCTGCCACCATCTGTGGTCAATCCACCATCCTTTCAATCAACCATCATTTCTTCAATCGACAATCGGCAATTAGTTCAATCGTCAATCGACAATTCTTGTTGGCGGCTCCTCCGGCAGCAGGACGGTGAACGCTGTCCCTCTTTGTGCGGTGGAAACCACCTCGATGTTTCCTCCATGTTGCTGCACGATGCCGAGGGCGATGGGCAGTCCCAACCCGGTGCCTTTGCCCTCGTCCTTGGTCGTGAAGAACGGTTCGAAAATGTGGGAAAGAACCTCCGGTGGAATTCCTGGGCCTTCATCGCTCACCACCACGCGGCCCAATCGGTGCGCCGGGTCGTAAGCGCTCTCAATGCCCAGCCGGCCGCCGTGCGGCATCGCTTCCACCGCGTTCATCAGGATGACCAGCAGCGCCTGTTGCACCTGCCCGGCGTCACAATAGAGGGACGGCAGTTGGGGGTCCAACTTCTTCTGCAACTCGATGCCCTGGAGGGTCATCTGGTGCCCGATCAGCAGCAAACAGCGTTCGACGATGGCATTCAGATCATTTTTCTGCGGATTGATGGGGGTCTGACGCGCGAAGGTGAGCAGGTTTTTTACAATGCTGCCGCAGCGGCGGCTTTCCCCCTCGATGATCTGCAAGTAGCCTTTAGCCTCACTCAAGCGCTGGTTCTCGTTGAAACCTTTGTCCGCCATGCGCGACACCAGCTTGCTGTAGGTCAGAATGCCGGCCAGAGGATTGTTGATTTCATGCGCCACCACCGCCGCCAACTTTCCGAGGGAGGCCATCTTTTCCGACTGCGTGAGGCTGCGATAAGCGCGCTCGAGCTCTCCCGTCTTGCGTTGCACGCGGTCTTCCAGGGTCTCAGTCCACTTGCGGTTTTCCGCCTGCGCCTTTTTGAGTTCCTGGGTCATGGCGTTGAAGGAAACGGCCAGGCTGCCGATCTCGTCCTGGCTCGTTTCCGGCAAGACATAATCCAGGTGGCCCTGCGCCACAGCGCGGGTGGCCTTGGTGAGCTTACGCACCGGCTTGTGCACGGTCAGCCAGATCAGCCAGGCGGTGAACAGACTCACCACCAGGAGAGAGGCAGCGGTGAAGAGCATCGCCCGCCGTTCGTGCCGCGCCACGGCAAGGTCCATGGCGGCCAAAGAGAGATTGGTGTCAAGCACGCCCAGAACCTGATTGCCGTCGGTGTGGGCGTGGCAGGCGGCGTTGGAACAGTCCGCTTCGTTCTCAATGGGACGGATCAGCCCCAGCACCCGCGTGCCGTCGCGCGCTTTGTAAATCCGCATCCGATCAGGCCGGTCGAGCCGCGCCAGCGGCTGGGCCTGCGCGTGACAGGCGTAACACGCCTCCGCCTTCTTATCTACGAACTGGCCCACTTCCTGGTCGTCCGTGGAAAAACTGATTTGCCCTTCTTTGTTGAAAATGCGAATGCGGCTGATGCCGTTTTCGTGCCCGATCGTCTTGATGATGTGGAACACATCTTCGCGCTGGTTGCGCAACATCGAGTAGCGAATGCTGCGGCGAATCGTGTCGCTGATGCGGTCGGCGCTCTGGAAAATGACTTCCTGCTGCGATTGCCGCCAAAGGCGTAGGTTCCAATAGCCATAGAGCGAGAAAAGGATGGCCATCCCCCCCACCACGCAAGCTGTCAGCTTGATCGCCAGACTGTGAGTTACGCGATTCATACTGAGGTCCTCACCTAACCCGAACTTCCCGCAACGTTTGGGCACCTTTGGGGCTGCCGGCAGGGGGGGGCAGGCCACGTCGCCGTCAATCCTCCCTTGGGGCTACGATCCCGCCACGACAGTTTCGCTTGCCGCCAACGCGGTCCGCATGGACTCCCGGGACTCGGCCGCGGGCAGGGTTTCACTCGGCGCGAATACGTTCAGGTAGCGCACCGCCAATCCGAACGCGAGAACTGCTACCGCCACCGTCGAGATGGAAACCGCCAACTCGGTCCAACGGGGAAAATAGCTGCCCCCTGCCCACCCTTCCAAACCCGTGATACTCACATTCAGGCGGTTCAAGAGGAAGCCGGTGATCACCAGGACCGCCGCCGCGAACAGTCCTTCAGGATTTTCCCGAACCCGCCGGATGAGCAGCAGCACGATGGGAAGGATGACTCCCACAACACATTCCAGGAGAAAGGAGGTGGTTTCTACCGTGGGCTGGCGCAGGTAAGCGAATGTTCCGCGCGCCCAGAGGTCCTGAAACCGCAAGGTTGCGTAAAGCAGCATGACCACCGCCATGGCCTTGCCAAGATCGACCAGGATGGACTGCTCGATGCAGGCGCCAAACGCCCGCGAGCTCAGGTGCGAAGCCAGAATGAGTAGCGCCAAACCCACTCCCATGGCCGAAATAATGAAGAACAATGGGAGTAGCGGTGAGTACCAATAGGGATGCAGCTTGGTGGGCACGATCAAGAATAAGCTGCCCAGGGAAGACTGGTGCATCGTGGAAAGCAGAATGCCAAAGAACACCAGAGGAATCATGACAGCTTTGAGCGCTTTCTTGGGGGCTTCCCAACCCAGGCGCTCCAATATCACCGGCGCAAACTCCAAGCCCGCAACCGTCACATAAAGCATGACGCACCAAGCCACCTCAAAAAGCACGGAGTGAGGGTTCCAGAGAATCAAGGGATACCAAATGCGAATCGGGCGACCCACTTCGAACAGCATCGTGGAACCCACCCGGGCATAACCCAGGAAGGCAATTAGAATTGCGGGGCGAATGATCGGCCGGAAGCGCTCCAGATGGAAGACATACACGACTGCCGCCAGGGTGAAACCTCCGGCGGCGGTGCCGACCCCGCAGAGGACGTCAAAACCAATCCACAGGCCCCAGGGGAACCGGTCGGAGAGGTTGGTGGAAGCCCCCAGTCCATGAAAGAAGCGCACGTAGGTGGAATAGGCGCCGACGGCCAGAATCAGAACCAACACGGCTCGCCAGAAAGTGAGTTTGGGGAATTTCTCAAAGGTCATTTCTCGACTCCAAAAAGACTGCCCTTGGTCCGTAGTCCGTGGTCCGTTGTCCAGTCGCCACTTAATCCTCATCCTTATCCTTGCCAGCGGGGCCGAAGGGCGGAGTGGTTGCCCAGAAACCCTTGAAGACTGACACCTCCGTCGAACCTTTGGCTACGGACCACTGACAACGGACGTTCTTCTACTTCTCCTTCTCCGCCTTTTCTGCCTTGGCCACTTCCTCGCGCCGGTTCGTGAGCCAGTAAATTCCACCCAACAGGACTCCGGTGGCAGTGACCAGGCGCGGCAACTCTGAGAGGACACGATAGGTGTAATTGGGAAGCGCTTCGTGGGGCAGGTCCACCGGCAATCCCAAGGCATCAAAGGGCACGGCGGAGAGATAGAGCAACGATGTGCCGCCCACTTCATCCTTGCCATAAATGTGAGGGTAGTACTTCTTGGGATCCTGCCGGATGCGGTTCTCGGCCTCTTGCAGCAGGTCGTCGCGCTCGCCGAAGATACCGGCCTGAACCGGGCAGACTTCCGTGCAGGATGGTTGCAGCCCTCGGGCTTGGCGCGGGGCGCACATGTTGCATTTTCTAACCCGGGGCGCCCAGATTTTCTCCCATTCGTACCGGGGAATTCCAAAGGGGCAGGCCATCATGCAATACCGACAGCCAATGCAGCGCTCTTCTTTATAAATGACGGGTCCTGTCGCCGTCTTCTGAAAAGCCCCCACCGGGCACACCGAAGCGCAGGTGGGATCCCCACAGTGCATGCAGAAGCGACGGATGAAAACCGGGCCGTGGGATTCCACAACATTGAACGTTTTGTCCGACAGAGTCAGGTTGATCAGATTGTCGCTTGGGGCGGGAGGAAGACCGTTGATTTCCTTGCATGCAACTACGCACTGACCGCATCCGATGCAGCGTGTTGTGTCAACCAGAATCGATTTGCTCATTTTTTCAACATCTCCGATGAGTGGCAGACCGGACATAATGTTGTTGAAAAATCCGACCCGAGAAATACATAAGCACGCGATGTGCCGAGAAATTCAGCAGTTCAGACTCGCAAAGGCACATTAAGTCCGAAATACTTGCACCTAACTTGCATCAAGCGGCTACTGTGGTGAAATTACGCAATGTCGGCTTGCTTCTGGCGGGAAATCCTTGGGCGCACATCGGGTGGGATTACATCAGATCGGACACTAATGGTCAGGAATGGTCAGGAATGGTTAGGAATGGTCAGGGCACGACTTGGGTGTGGGGCAGAGGGGTTTAAGGGCGGGTCAGCTCCGGCGTCCCGCCCTTAAAATTTCCCGATCTGAGCTTTATGCGCTTAGGTAGCGCTTAGGTAGCCTCTACTTCCACTTCAGGAATTCGGTTTCAAACGCGTTCCATGCAGCCTTGTCGAGTTCTTCCAGGCAGCCGGATGAAGGGAGTCCACCGTCCTGGCTTGTTGCGCCAAGGGGCATTTCTGTCGGGATCTGGGCGGAGAGGAACTCGCCGAGACGCGCAAATTCGCTTTGCAGCCAAAGAATGGCTTTCTCTCCGAAGCGCACCTTTGGCGCCACCGATCCGATGGCTGTTGGGATGACGTGGCAGATCCAACCGCTGCCATAAGGGTCGGAATTCAGCAGGCCTGGTTGGTCCTGAAGGCGGCTGTTTACTGCCATGACTTTTCCGGTAATGGTGCAGGGGACCGTAATGCTACGACCGTTTCGCTCCAGGTGAAAGAGTGCTTGACCGGCGGTCACCTGGTCGCCCGGATTGGGCAGCACAACCCGGCGGACCGCACCTATGGCGTGGGTGATGAAGGGGTCGGCGCCAATTTCCAACCCGCCGGCAGGATCGGGTCTAAACCATGTGTGCGCGCCGGAGAGGTGAACGCCTTCCGGAACTTGCCACAGAGTTTCGGGCGCGATTGCCGCAACGCTTGATTGCAGTTCCCTGGCCCGCGCGGTTCCCGCGGCTCGCCACGCCTTCCACTTCACCACAGCCAAGTCGGTTAAAACCAGGCTCACGAACATGAATGCCACGAGAATTGCGACCATTATCAGCCTCCAGGGATACTCTGAACATCACCCGTCGTTGCCAGCTTGCGAGCGGGACCTTAACCGAGCAGCATTTCTTCGATGAACTTTTCCCACTGGGATTCAGGGACCAGGCTCAGCACGTCTCCGATGGCTTGACCACCATCTTGCAGGCGAGCCTCTGAGCCCGGGCTGATCCGCGTATGAAGCGCGCCGACGGATTCTTCCATCCAACGTTGCGCCAACCGTCCATGCAGCAGGTTTTTCATATTGCCGTCCACCGCCGGAGCTTGCACGGCCACCAGCCACCCCACGCCATAAGGGTCCTGATGAGCGAGGGCAGGATTGCGCAGCACCTCGGGATTGATGTCGATGACTTCGCCCTCGATGGGTGACAACATTTCGAAGCGATGGGTGCCGCGGCCGATTGTCCAGCCGCGCTCACCCTGCCGCAACCAACGGCCTCGCGCCGGCAAATCGATTTGATCGATCTGGCCCATCACCCGCGCGGCAAAGTCATCCAGGCCGATGCGTACCACTTGGCGGGATTCCTTCATCGCCCAGGTGTGCCCGGGGTGGTAAGCAAGGTGGGCAGGGGTCTTGAATCCCCCCACCACGTTCATCGAAAAGGCCGGCGCTGGTTCCCGCGCTTCCGGCGCTGCGCTCTTCACTTCCATATAGCGCGCCTGCCGCCTCTGTAAGTAAAAGTCGCGAGCCACAAAGAACGTAAACATTAATAGAACCAGTGCGAGAACCATTTGCACCCCTTAGTGCTCAGCCACCTTGCTGCGAAGCGAAGCACGCGAAACTACCTTGCTAAAGGCAAGCCAGTAGCCATAGATGAACCATTATTATGTGTCAATAAGTGTTGCTTGGCGTTATAAGACATTTAGAATCTGATTGTTACGTAAACCCATGGAAATACCGAAGAAGTGGACAGTTAGGCAGAGATTCGTGCCTTTGTTGCGTTTCACAACAGAACTTTTGGCCAAACCGCTGATTGATCCTCTAAGCTGCTGTGTTTTCTGTGGGTTGATTGGCTGTTGCATAACGCAATTGGTGCCGTATAGAAATGCAACACATCGCTTCGAATCAGGTTTAAGCGACTGCCCCTGCTATGGCCTTAGTCCGGATTCTCAGGGCGCGATTGCAATCGCGGGGCTTGCGGCTGACTTCACAAAATGGTGCTTATCCTAACGCCGTACCCCAATTAGCCACCCCATTGGATCACATCGGCGGGCAGTCGAGTGGAGAAATCTGTGAGGCACTCGCTAAGGTGTTGGGCCTCAGCGGGGTCCACGGCGTAAAACGAAACCGTATCTGTGCCGCAGATGATGTTGTTCTGAATGGTCCAACGGCCAACTCGAACCCATGCTCGCGGCACTTTTCCGGGGAACCAACCATCGTAAATGATGGCGATGCGGGTCCCGGATTGTTTCGAAAGGCGGTCGACGTCGCCGACCTGATAGGTATGCTTCCTTCTTGCCGCTGCTACATCAAAGGTGGCCAGCCCCATTAAATCCAGGCAATGGATATCGGCCAGGAAATTGACCGCACCGATGTCATTCAGCGCCACAGTGGAATTCTGATAGTACTGGCGGACAAACAATCCCATCTGGTACTGCTGCTGGAAGATGTTCGTGGTGCACTGGGGAAGCAACCAAAGCAGCCGTCCACCCTTAATGGCCAGAGGGAAGAAAAGCAGCAGACCCAGAGCGCCGCAGGCGACGTTTCTGGGAACCATCCATGTTCCGCGCGACAGCAGCGATAGGTCACGGGGCGCGACCACGGGCAGTTGCAGGGCCAGGAAGAGAATCGCCAAGGCGCACCAGTAGGCATCGTAGCGGTACAAGGGGCCGGCTCCCACAAATTCCAGGTGCGCGATCCCGGTCAAAAAGATGATGGTACCCATAATTTGCCGGCTTTCGCGGGCCCCGCTCCCTTTCCCGCTGGCCATGATATACATCACCAGCACGCAAACCAGGAGCACCAGCAAGTGCATGGCATCGCGAAGAGTGATATACATCGGATTCAGCAGGGAGAGGATGAGCATCACGGGGGAATGGAAGTCCGGCAGGGAAGCCTTCAGCAGAACGGAAGTAGGAAACCAAAACCAACCCTTCGATACGGAAATGGTTCCATAGATAAGCCAGGGAAGAAATCCCAATGCGCCGAGCGCTAGGGCGTAAAACCATCGTCTGAAGATCAGCAGGAGTGCCGCGATGACAATGATCAGAAACATGCCTTCGAGTCGCACGCCGGTGACCAGCGGCGCCAGAATCAGCAGCCGAACCGAATCCCCGCGAGAGGTGCCGGGTGACTCACCGCTGATCAATCGCGCGGCAATAAAAACAGCGAGCATGGAGACCAATGTTTGCAGGGGCGGTTCCATACCGGAGAGAATGAGGGTGGGCAACGGCACGAGGAAGGTAATTCCCAGCATAGCCGCGAATTTCACCGCGGCCGGCGTCTTGTACCAGGAAAGGATGGCGTGAGCGGCCACTAGAATGAGGATGGCGAAGACCAGGTTCCAAACCAGGGGAGCAAGCTCGTTCGCTCCCCCCAGGTAATAGGTGAGGCTCAAAAGGAGTGTCCACAATGGCGGCGACGAACAGGATGTGAAGCCATAGTGGGTAATGCCCCAAACGCCGTATTGTGCGAAATTTCGGGCCATCACCATGCCGATGTAGGCGTCATCACACGCGTACACCAGAAACCCATGGTTTTGGCTCATGGAAATGCTTACGGTCAGCCAGACAATCAGCAGCAAGATAACGACAGACGCGTAAAGTGGCCAGTTCTGGAGGAAGGAAGTTTTCAATGAAAGCTCCGTGCTACAAGTAAATCGAGGGGTAATATACACCAAGCTGGCGAGTGCACGCTAGGATCCCAATGTACAGTGGGCCCCCGTGCGCACGTGGGTCAGCTTGATGTAGAGGCGGCTTTACGCCGACCCTTGGGGGCAATGATTCGATGATGAATGAGGGGGGATTCATGAAAATGGCGCGAAGAGAGTTTGTGGAGCTGTTGGGCGCTTCCGTGGCGTCGTTGTCGGTTGGCAATCTTGGTTTGGGGGCTGATTCGCCCGAAGGTCCGGAAGCCCTGGAGAAGGGTGAATGGCGACTGACGGTGGCGCCCACCGGGGACATTACCTCTCTCACGGATGGCAAACTGGAGCTGGTCAACGGCAATCTGGGTGACAATCATCCCCGCGTGCTGATGCCGGGCAAAGCGCTTTACGAGTGCAACCGGCCAGTGAGCGTGCGGCGCGACGGCGCGAAGATGATTTTCCATTATGCCTTCGCCGAGCGTCATACCTTCACGGTGGATTACGAAGTGGAGCTCATCGATCTCCAGGACCGCACGGCGGCGCTGCGGCAGAACATCAAAATCAACGCTCCGGAAAAGATTAGCGACAGCGTCAAGCTGGTGCTGCCGCGCAACATCCAATTGCCTGGTGACGGCCGGAAGGTTTTTGTTCCGCTGAAGAACGGTGTGGGACGGCGCAAGCCCATCGGTGGCCTCGAAAACGATGATGAGTACCTCTTCCGCTTTGCCGGGACCTATGAGGGCGGGCGGCCGCAAATGCTGGCCATCCCCATGCTCGATGAGTACGCGGACCAGACCGATTTGCACCTGACCCTCTGCGCTGATCCCTACTTCACCTCGTACATCACCTTCCCCTGTCAGGAGAAGATCGGCCAGTTTCATTGCATCTACCTGGGCAATGTCGGTTTGAAGGCGGAGGAACGAACCCTCTACACCGGTCTGCACCGCGGCGACGCCAAAACGGCAATGCGGGTCTTCTATGCCACGGCGCTGGCGGACATCCGTCCCGGTCCGGACTGGCTGCACTCGGTGTCAATGATCGACTACGACTACCTGAGCAAGAACGGGCGCGGCTGGTTTGCCGACATCGACAAGCTCACGCAGGTGATCAGGCCGGAGGATCGCAGCAAGGTCTTCCTGGCATTACATGCGTGGTATGACCTGGTTGGGCGATATACCTACGATCATAGTACCCACGCACTCGATAAGAATTGGATTTCCCTTCCCAGCGCGCGGGATAAGGATGTGCAGCGATGGGGCGATGCTCCGGAAGCCTGGAATGATTGGTATTGGCACAAGCGGGCGATGGTGAACCTGCAGCCGGTGGAGATGTCCATTGCCGAGGTACACCGCCGCATCAAATACGCCAAGGACCGGGGCTTTCGCGTGGGCATGTATTTTTCCGATGGCCTTTCCTCGTGCGATCGCGGCAAGGAACTGGCTGATCCCAGCACGGTTCTGCACTGGGGCGGCTGGCACGGGCCGGATACCAAGGGGAAAACCTATCAACAGTCGCCCTTGCATTCCGGCGTGCGGGATTTCTTCAAGGGATACCTGCAAGCGCTGATGGGCGAGTACGGGCGCGAGGTGGATGGCTTCATCATGGATGAAACCTTCTTTGTCGACCCCGGCGATCTGGGCGCGGAAGCGTGTCCGGGATACGCCGACCGCGCCATGATGACCCTGGTGAAGGAATTGGCGGCGATCGTCGTGGGCGCCAATCCCCAAATGGCGTTCTTCGCTTCCGACGTCATCGGGGTGCGCACCTGGATTCACAAAGCTCCCTACGCTCTGATGGCTCACGCCACCTATCAGGATTCCGGAAGCCGCCCCGAGGCGTGGTCGTACGGACTCTTTCCGAACTTCAGAAATACTCTGTGGTCGTGCAATTGGGCGCCGGTCAGCAATTTTCGGTATACGAAATACGGCGTCGAGACGTTTGACACCCCCGTGACCATTTCCAATGGCTGCGCGGGTGACGACACGGGAATTTCCGAGGTCAGCCCCCAGATCCTCCAGGCCATGCTCGACCTCTTTGAGAAACGCAAGACCCGGCGAATGGACATCGGCTGGATCGAGGAGAATCAGGGGAATCCCACGTACCAGGGCAGGGAAGTCAAATATAAAGGGTGCCTGTGGTCGGAATGACAGTAAAGGCGCTCTGGGGGATCGGCGCGAGCGTGTGGTGCGGGGTCTTTATTAGTTCCATCGGGCCTGGACAAAACCTTGATGGGGCTCGACACAGGGCTGGAAAACCTTCGCGAATCAAGGTAAGATTTTATCATTACGAGCGCCAGTCACTTCGGGAGGACAGATTCATGGTGGAGTTTCAATCCCGGCGGAGTTGCCGGATCGCGATGTCGGTCCCTATCCGCGTTTTCGGCGTTGATTTTCGCGGCCGTGACTTTAGCGAGGAGGCGCACACGGTCATCGTAAACCTCCATGGGGCCAAGATTCGCTTGTCACATCAACTGCTGCCGGATTCGGAAATTCGACTGGTCAGCCATCCGACGGGGCAGGATTCGGTTTTTCGGGTCGTGTCAAAATTGCAGAGCGCGGAACTGAAGTTTACTTACTGGGGTGTGGAGAATCTGGACCCGGGAAAGAATATCTGGGGCGTGGACATTCCGGAAATCCTGCCCGGGGATCAATTGAAAGTGCGGGTGATGCTCGAATGCCCCATCTGCTCCGCCCGCGAGTCCTTGCGCGCGGATGAAATCCTGCTGGCGGCGCTTCAGGAAAAAGGCGGGGTGACCCGCACCTGCAAAGTGTGCAAGTCCACTGACCTTTGGGAGCTTCTGCCCTTCCAGCCGGTTTAGTCAGGATTTCTCACCACGGGCGTGGAACGGCGGGGTTTTGGAATAGTAGGCGGAAGGCAGCAAGCGCTTTTTGCGAGCCCCACCAGTGTTTATGCAATCGGGCGGCCGTCCGTGGCTGCTCTACTGCTCGCGGTAGCCCATTATTTCCGTCACCACACCTCGGAGCACCCGGCCTTTTTGCGGCGCCCTCTTGTCGATCCGTGAAGCATACTCGATGCGCTTCACCATCAGCCGATACTTTTGGAATTCGCATTCCTCCGGCAGCATCAGGAGTTCGCTGTCATTGATCTCGGCAAAGTGTATCTCCCGGTCATTCACGCGAACTTCCGGCTCCACCACGCGCGCCACGACTTTGCCATCCTGGTAGATGGCGTCTTCTTCGTATTTCACCGCCTGCCCGGCCAGGGCGGTTGCGGACTCTGGGGATTTGGTTTCTTCGCTCACGGTTTGGTATTTGCTCCTTCTGTGAATCGTTCTGCCTCGGGCAATCGTTGACGCCTCCGCGCCGGCACCGCATACGCTCGGGCGGAGGAGAAACTGCGCGTCAAACTGTTTTGCGTTGCGCCCTTCCTACTCAGGCAGATCTAAATCAATTCTTTAGGAAACTCGGCCCGCGGTCAAGGGATTTGAGCGAGGAACGACGGTCTGAACCGGCGCTCTCTATTCTGCCTGAGCTACCGATCCCCTCACTCGACGTTACCGAAAGCATCCCGTGCTCACGACGTGTGCAGATCAGGCGAATAGAGCTTCTCCCACGGCACATGCTGCAAGTAAGGTTTGCCGGAGTGGAAATTGACGATATTCCGCAGGGTTTGGTAAACGAGATCGAGTCCCAGGACGGCGCGCGCGTTAAGATGGTATAGAACCCCCAGGTCGGAAGGATGATCCATCATCTCAGAGTATTCCCGGGTCGCCGCCTGCACCTGCCGGTTGGCTTCTCCTGCCTGGTCCAGCGCCGCAGTGAGCGCGGCCGTGAATTGTCCGTGCGAAACGCTGCCGCGATCCTTAAAGGCTTTATCAAACGCCAGGTAGGCCTTGTGCAGCGTTACCAGCGCCTGGATGTAGTCGCGGTAGGATTGGGTTCGATTAATCATGTAGCGAAGCTCGTACTCTCCCTGGGGAGCGACGTCCGGCTGCGCCGCGTGCAGTTCATCCAGGGCTTTGTTTAAATGCTCGATGGTGCCCTGGAAGCGGGCAATTACATCAGGGGCCGACCTGACGAAGGATGTCCACTCGGGAATGGTGGGGCCGCCGAAAGCGTTGGGCTGGAGGAAGTAACGGTGCGCAACGTAGACCTCCGGCAGCGAGGTGCAGCAATTCATCATCGTGTAGTAGTAGGGGTAGCGGTTGTATCCGCCGTATTCCTGATTGTCTTCCAGCGCCATGAAGGCGCGATACATGGCCGGTCCCGCTTTGGCGCCGAAGATGCGGTTGGAATAGTTGCGGTAAAACTCCTCCGGGCCCATCTGCGGTGACCATGCGGCCTCAGCCAGAAATGAGCTGTTGGTTTCGGTACCGCGCACGCGGTTCATCTGTCCGGCAAACCCCGTCAAACCGTTTTTCAGCCCGTCGGTAAAGATCTTGTCCTTCACGCTGAATTGCCGCACGTTGAATTGCATTCCCAGCATGTCAAAGTCATCGTCCACGCGCGGCTCAAGCGTTCGTTCCCGCTGCCCCATGCCACTGAAGATCTCCATTGGCAACCGTGTAGGCGTCCACACTCCACTGGATTCCATGTCGGTAAAGGGAACGTCCTGAGGCAGCAAAGTGTTGAACAAGGGCAGGGCATAGCCGCGACCAATGCCCATCAGCCCGATTTTCGCCTTGGGCGCAATCGCGTCGCGCTGCTTCAGCAGATACTGAAAGAGGTCGAAATTGCCAAGGTTGGAGTCAACCACCTGGTCGGAATCCGGGGCAATGTCAATGACCCAGGGAAAGCGGTCCTCGCGCAGGCGGAAAAATTCAGGGCGCTTCTGGTTGAAGAAGTCACGGTGCTTCTCATTGTTAAGATCCGGGTACATCTCGCCCACGTTCAGGAAGTATCCTTCCGCTTCCGGGTAGGTGTCGACCAGGGCTTTCAGCCGATTCACCTGGATCTCGCGGTTGACGGGGTCAAGGGGATGCACGAACGCCCCCATCAGATCGTTGAATGGCTGGCTGCCAATCTGTTCGCAGTACCGCGCCAGGTTGGGCGGCAAGGTGGCGAGTTCCACCGCCAGCCAAACCTTGATGCCTCTTTCACTGGCATGCCGGATGATCCGATGCAGCAGATCTTCCGCCACTTGGAAGGCCTGGTCCGGGGTCTCCACGTTTTGCATCTCGGGGGGTGCGATTCTTCTGCCCGGGAATCGTTCCTTGCCGATGGAGACGTCATCCGTGGTGCGGGAGCCAAATCCGCCGTGCGCCCACGTCAGATAGCCGCTCTCCTTGGTGGACATGTCGCCCATCCACTTGGACTCGCCCTTGTACCCATACTTCAGCCACGGCGTGAAGGGAAACCACCAGAACTGGATGTAGTTGCACTTCATCTTGGCCATCTGATCGATCAGCCTGGCGTAATCTTCGGAGGAGAACATGGTCAGATTCTCGTACCCCGCATCTTGCAGAAGGAAACCTCGCCGCGACATGGCCGGTTCCATGCGCACGTCGAGAGGCGGTATCAGCAGTGGATCAACTGGTTTTGGAATGATGTCGCCGGTCAGCCGGAACGTTACTCCCAGCCGCTCAATCAGCTCATAAACGCCGTACATCGTGGCGGTGCCGTCATTTCCCGCCACCACCACCACGGCGCGGTTCCTGAGCCGCCCTGTTTTGATCAGAAACCCGTCAGGCTTGAGATTGCTGAAATTCATCCGGAGCGCCGCCGCTGCTTCTTTGGCCGTTTTGTTGACGTCTGTACCACCCACCACGATCATTGCTTCCTCGATGGGCCGGGAGGCAACATCCGTAGCCGTGATGATCGTGACCTCAGCGCCGGATAGAGCCTTCAAATATTTCGCCAGCTCCGCCGCGGCAAATTGATAAGACTCCGTGGGCCGCTCGCCCAATACAATTGAGACCCGTGGGTGGCCGCCCGAGGCGACAAGAATTTGCCCCGGCGAATTCAGCGGGGCAGCGTGCACATTTTGAATGCCGAAGATAGCGGTGAATAAGGCTGTGCAAAAAGCAAGTTTTTGCATTGTCTGACGATTAAAAGAATGACCCATGGCTATGACCTCGGTGGAATGTCTTATGGTTTCGAAACTCTAAAGAGAAACAAACATTCTGTCGAACACGCAGGTGATCGGCATGGACTCTAACACGAATCCTCGCCAAACCTGAAAGGCACATCTTTGAGTGCGGCCTCGAAAGCACGGGTTTCTTACCACGCGGTTGGAAGGGCGGGACTCAACAGGCTGCGGAAAAACCGCTCACCCTGTCATCCAGAGCCTTGACAGCCTTTCGGCTGCAAAATGCGGACTCAGAATGACAGGGCCATAAGTTCTTGGACTTTGCCTTTTGATTTTCTTTTGCCGCTGCCCCCCCCGCCGCACACCGGCTTTGACTTTTGCGTTTTGCGTTTTGACTTTCCTTTATAGCGCCGCCACGCTGCAGTCAGGGCCTCGCGCCCCTCACCGCCCGAAGGTTCCCATCCATTCTGCTTGGGCCACGACGTGACCTTTCATCGCCAAGTCGACGTCCGTGCGGTGGACGGGGGCGCGCAGGTTCAGGATGGTGTCGAGGGAATAGAGCCGGAAGAAATACCGGTGGGGTTTGCCGGGCGGGGGACAGGGGCCCCCGTAACCGTTCTGGGGAAAGTCGTTGAGCCCTTGCTTGCCGCCGCCCGCAATGGTGTCGCTAGGCGGAACGTGCTCCGGCAACTGCCGCGCCGACGCCGGCAGGTTGTACACCACCCAGTGAACCCAGGTTCCGGCGGGAGCATCCGGGTCATCCACAATCAGCACAAAGCTTTGCGTGCGCGGCGGCGCTTGGTTCCAGGAGAGAGCCGGCGAAATGTTTGCCCCACTGCACGTAAACTGCGTGGGGATGGTACCGCCCGCGCGAAAGGCGGTGGTTTTCAACTCCAATTTACCGGGAGGATCCTTGGCCAACAAAACACTCGCAGACAGAATGACCAGGGCCAGAGTCAGGGCTGAACGGGCAATCCTCCAAAAGAAGGGTAGCGACCTGTTCTGGTCCGCGGCTCTTCCCTGCCAATAGGAGACGTGCTGCGGATCTATAAAACAGGTCCGCGCCACACCTGCTCGAAGGCCAGTAAATTCGCTGGGGGATTGATTTGAGCAATCAGGCATATCTCTCGCCCTCCTTTTGAGATGAGCGTATCGAATTCCCGAACTGACGGGAGGTAGGTATAACACAAAGAGGTTTCTTCCCCAAGGGGGGCCGCTTTTTTGTAATTTCGGAAAAAAAGTCCTATGGGAACTTGAGCGCGCAATCCATTGTTACCGCAGAGGCGCGGAGGCGCGGAGGCGCGGAGGATAGACCTTTGGGTTTCGAATCTCCCCTTCGCCGCGCCTCGCGGTAAAGATGGCGGGTTGTTTTTGCCCACCTGCGCAAGAAGCTGAACCGCGACAGCCTGCAACGAGGCCCGCGCCGTTTGCTCAAGCTGGCAAAATTCATGAAGGTGGGTATGTACTTGACTCC
>PLWR01000385.1 GCA_003165615.1 Acidobacteriota bacterium
GGGCTTCGTTATTTCGCCCCTTTGGGGCTCAAGAACCTGGCCTTCGTTAGGTCCGCCCCCTTGGGGCTCAACTGCCCACTCTCCCCCCCGGGGAGGAGGTAGCGCAAAGTCTCGCCTGCCAGAGACTCTGCGGCTTTTCCACGATTCAACCTCAAGCCCATCAGTCAGGCATTAACATGTGGATGTTTTTCAAATAAAGAACCGCAGAGTCTCAACGGCGGAGACTCTGCGCTCTGGCTCGGCCTAGCCTCTCGAAGGCGTGTAGCATGGACCTGTTTTGCAGGTCCGTGGTTCTTCCGCCCATCACAACGAAAAGCCGCTTCAACCCGCCAACATTCCTCAAGCCCCTGATTTTTCAATAATATCGTGGGTTACAACAGGCAAGGCGTTTGTTTTCATCAACATTGTGGGATGATCCAAAATGTCACTTCGAATTTCCTTTGTTTTCAATAACATCGTGGGATCATCCCCTATTTTTTGTTTGCTTTTTTTCTCGTTCGGGACGCACATCGACGATTAAACCATTTAAATACAAAGAGATAGAATTTTGCAGAAATCCCTCGAATTCGCTAGAAGTGCTTTGGTTTCATAAACATCGTGGGTTACCGGGAGGATCTCGCCGGCTTCCCGCCTTCCCGTCCTCCGCTCGGGGCGCTTCCCCCCACCCTCCATCCTAGGCTAAAGCTAGATATGTTGTCAAGTAGATTCCGGCGGAAGGCCGGGCAAAGGGGGAGAAGTTTTGCAATTCCCGCCGGCAATTTCCTACCGGTAGGAAACGGCGACGCAAGCTCGCACGCACGGGAGACAAAACAATCGGATCGCCAGCGCTCCCAAGCACTTGTGTGGTATGGCTGTTTTTCGGCCGCGTGGGTTGTTCCTCGCCGTGTGGTGCGGACCTGCTTTGCAGGTCCGCGGTTCATCCGCCCATCACCACGAAAAGCCGCGGATCTTGGGGAACAGGCGCTACCTTGCCATCAGCGGGCCTCAACAATTGAATCAAAGACGCTTCGGATGGCGTTTGTTACCGCCTGCGGTTGCTCCAACTGAATATCGTGACCGCTCTTCTCGACGACGATCTGCTGGCCGCGTGTGGAAAGCCGGGCGAGCTTTCGCCGTCGGTCGGCGAGTGCGGCAAGAGCAGCATCCCAGTCCTTCTTCGACATGTCCGGGTCGGGCGGCCCGACGACCCCGGCGGTTAGCACGATGAGGGGCCTGTCACCCAAGTTCCCGGATTTTCGAACCTGTTCGGCGCTTTCGCCATCAAAACTCAAGTCTTCATCCAGCATCGCCGGAATATGCCGGGGTTTTAGAATAAGATAATACAACTCAGCATTGAGACGCTCTGGTATGGGTGCGGCATCTCGTGTCAGGTACCAGCGCGCCACGCCCAGGCGAAGCAACAATGGATATACCCACTCCAGGAGTCTGATTTTCCTTTCGTCAGCGGCTGCCATACTAGCCGGTGTCAGTGCTTCCGGGTCTTCCTGCGATGAGTCCACCAGAACCATGCCGGCAACTTCGTTTGGGTACAAACCGCAGTAGACGCGCACGTTGAATCCGCCAAAAGAGTGGCCGACTAAGATGTACGGCGGTGGAACGCCGGCGTTGTGCAACAGCGTGTGCAATTCCCTGGCAATCTGCCGACTGGTGCGGGGGAGGGGTCCCGGATCGCTCCAGCCGTATCCCGCTCGGTCATAGGAGCAAACCTGCGTGAACTTCTGCACATCGGGTTGCACCAGATCCCATCCCACGGCCGGGACCCCCATGCCGCTGTCGAGGATGACGGCAGGCCCGCCCGCACCTGTACAATTGATGTTCAGCCGAAAGCCACCAACGTCGACCGAGCGCCCTTCCCGCGAGAAACGCCGCGCGTCCCTGCGCTCGGAAACAAACTCCCAGGTGGCGCCGGTAATCGCTGCAACGCAGAAGATGACGGTTCCCGCGAGCAGAAACCGCCTTACCCAGCGCCTCCACCGTCCGCGACCCGGCTTTGTCGTTCCAACTGCGCTCATCGACATCATGAGCCTCCTTTGGTCTTAGCAAGAGTTTGGCACAATACCCAATCACTTTGCGAGCCCTGAAAGGGCGAAATACCAAATCCTCGTCCCATCCCGGGCGTTCGACGAAGACGTATCCCGCCCCTTCAGGGCTGGGGGATTTTACCGCTCGTTAATCCCAGGGCGATGCCCTGGGCTGTGCTATCTGGCCCCTTTGGAGCTTATCCGGCTGGCGCATGGTTGTAACGCCGAACTTTACTTCACCGCGTGCCAGTGTAACGCTCATCGAAAACGGATCGCGGCATCGAATGAAGGCGCGGCTCTTCTTGACCGTTCCCACTACTTTCGATATCTTGTCACGGACATCAGCCCGCGCCACAGGGCGGTGGAACCGCAGCCAAACAGGACTTGGGAGGCGGGATTGCCGTGCCTCAGGGCGCCCACAGGGGGCACGCCATGGCGTGCCCCTGCGAAACTGGCAAGGGCCACCCACCAGGGGTGCCCGAACGAAATTCGCCACCCTAGCGAGAGGATTGAACCGCTTCCATGACCTTTGCTCATTCCCTGATTATCGCCGCGCTGTTGCCCGCCGCCGACCACCTGATCAAACTCAGCCGCCCCGACATCGCCATCATCGCCATCTACTTCGCGGTGGTGCTGGGGATCGGGATGTACTTGAAGAATTACGCCAAGAGCGGCGAAGACTTCTTCATGGCGGGCAGGGAAATGACAGCATGGGTTGCCGGCTTGAGCTTCATCTCCGCCAACCTGGGCGCCATCGAGCTCATCGGCTGGGCAGCGTCAGCCTATGAATACGGGATTCTGGCCGCGCACGCTTACTGGATCGCCGCCTTCCCCGCCATCGTCATCCTGGCGCTGGTGATGATGCCGTTTTATTACATCTCCAAAACCCACTCCGTCCCCGGCTACCTCCAGTTGCGGTATGGGGAAGGGGCGCGCGCCCTCAGCGGAATTTCCTTCGCCGTCATGACCGTCCTGATGTCGGGCATTAACATGTATGCCATGGCGCTGGTGATGAAGGTGGTCGTGGGTTGGAATATCCACTTCAGCATCTGGGTCTCCTCCCTGACGGTGGCGATTTACGTGGTGTTGGGCGGCTTGTTCTCCGCCATTTTCAACGAAGTACTCCAGTTCTTCCTGATCTGGCTCGGGGCATTATTAATCCCCATCCTGGGTCTGGTGGAAGTGGGTGGCTGGTCCGGAATGGTGGCGCGGATTCACCAGAATTTTCCCGGCGGTGATTACACCCACCTCTGGAGGACGCTGGGCACATTTACCGGGAACCCCTGGGCATCCATTGGACCGGCATCGTTTTTGGCATGGGGGGAGCCATCGCCTGCGGGTACTGGACTACGGATTTCCTGGTGGTGCAGCGGGCGATGGCAGCCAAAGATCTCCGCTCGGCGAAAATGGCGCCCCTTATCGGCGCTTATTTCAAGATGGCAGTGCCCTTCATCGTCATTCTGCCGGGGCTGCTGGGGCTGGCGGTTCTACCCTTCAAGCTCGTGCCGGAAAATGCCGTGGGTCCGGGAATGCACAGCTACAACGAGTTGTTGCCGCTGATGCTGGCGCGTTATTGCGGACCGGGCCTGCTGGGCTTGGGGATTACCGCGCTCATCGCCGGGTTCATGTCAGGAATGGCGGGAAACGTCACCGCCTTCGCCACGGTGTGGACGTACGACATCTATCGCCCCTACTTCCGCAAAGAGGCAACCGACGAGCACTATGTGAAAGTGGGGCGATGGTGCACCATCCTGGGCGTACTGATCAGCATCGGGGCAGCGTATTTTGTGACCCAATTCAAGAGCATCATGGACTACATGCAAGCCCTGGTGAGCTTCTTTATTTCCCCCCTCTTCGGCACCGTGCTGATGGGAATGTTGTGGAAACGTGGAACCTCCAAAGGCGGTTTTTGGGGCTTGCTGGCGGGCAGCGTGTCGTCCGTCGCCATGTTCACACTGGTGAAGGTGGACCCCAGCAAAATCGCCTGGGTTGCGCTGTCGCCCCACGCCAAGGATATGGCGGAGAATATGTACCGGGCCTTGTGGTCCTTCCTGATCTGCGTCGCCGTGACCGTTATCGTAAGCCTGCTCACCAAACCCAAAACGGCGGAAGAGTTGAAAGGGCTGGTCTACGGATTTACCGATATCCCCTCAGAAGGCCACATGCCCTTTTACAAGCGCCCGTGGTTCTGGGGCATCGGCGTTGGCGTGTTCTTCGCAATTTTGCAGTGGATATTCTGGTAGGCGCGCGTCGCGCGGTCGTGTGACTTAGCGGCGGGTTTGCCCCGCCACTTGCCCCCTTTGCGCCCCGGCGGTGGCGGCGTAAAGCCGCCGTTACAATCATCCCCCTGTCGGTGGTGGGATACCAGGATGCAGTGCCATCGTGCCGCCGCTAGAAGTTGCCGACGGCTTTCACGGCTCCGTCCTTCACTTCCGCGCCCACCTGATAGGGGGTACGGGAATCATGCAGTTCGTTACCAACAAGGTAGATTCCGTGGCTCTCTTTGCCTTCAACCTTGAGAAATACCCCTGTCCCCGGCCGAGCCTTTGAGTTCGAAATCGAGGCGTCTTCCACCTGGTTGAGGACGATGGCCGGAGCATCCGGTTTCGCCGGCCCACCCACAAAGCCATCGACCCTCAAGCCGCTGACATCCTGAAAGTAGAGCGCACTCTGCCACTTGCTCGACTCGGGCTTTTCCCAGATGACTTCGACGTCTTTCACTTTCAGATTGCGGGCGTATTGAAACTGCATGGCGTGGACGGAACGGTCGTATGCGGCCGAGGGGTCCGTGGAAAGGAAAAACTTAACGTTTTCGAGGCTGATGTTATCAAGCCAGCTCTCGCGATGCCCGCTGATCAGGCAGGAACCTTTGCCGTGAGCGATCACGTTGCGGATAATCACGTTGCGGATGGATCCGACGGGTGGGGAGTTGGGGTTCGAGTCCAGATTTTCAGGGTTGCGCCGTACGGAGAAGTAGATGGGATCGCCGTTGCCCCACCAGAACCAGTCGAAGCGCTGGGTATTGACCACCAGGTTCGATAGCACAACATTTTCCACATAGCCACCCGTGAACTCCATGAAGGCGATGCCGCGATTGGCGCCGGTAATCACGCAATTATCCACGGTCACGTTGCGGACGCAGTTTTTGATGCCGTCGCAAAACTTCAGCGCGCTGGAGGCGGAAGAAAGGCGGCAATTGGTAATGGTGATATTTTCGCAGGGAAGAGCGGGCCCCCACGAGTCCGAGGAATAAAACACGATAGCGTCGTCGCCGGTTTCAACGGTGCTGTTGATGATGCGCAGATCCTTGCACCCATCCGGATCGATGCCGTCGGCCCACACAGCATCTTTCAGGCTGCTGTAAATATAGACTCCATCGATGACCATCCGCTCGCAAGCGTAGGGATTAATGTTCCAGCTTGGTGAATGGAGAATGGAGAGCCCGGCAATCCGCACATCCTTGCAGCGAACCAGGTGGATCATGCGCGGATAGAAAGTGGTCTTGGGATCGCCCTTGGGGAAAGAGCGCATGAGCGGCTTCCCCAGCGCCTGGGCCAGAATCTGATTGTCGCGGATGTAGGCATCGTCATGGTCGTTCAGCCGCCACACATACTCGGCGTGGCCGTCGATCGTCCCGCGGCCTTCAATCGTCAGGTTCTCCAAGTCCTTGCCGTAGAGCAGCGAGGGCGCATCGAAAAGGGCCGGGGCTTTGGCCGCAAACAGCGTGGCGCCGGAATCGATGTAGAACCGGACGTGGCTGCGAAGATGAATCGTCCCGGAGGTATACTCGCCCGGGGGCAGATAGACCTGGCCGCCACCCGCCGCGGCACAGGCATCAATCGCTTTCTGAATCGCCGGACGCGCGTCGTCGGCCTTTACGCCGGTCGCTCCGTAATCCTTGACGTTGAAAATCGCGATGCCGGTCGCGAATAGATTTGCGCCACAACACAAAAGCAAGAACAGAAAAGCCATCATTGAAATTCTGCGCCGCGCTGTTGGGTTCATCACTTTTCTCCAGTCGCCATGGATGTTCGGGATCGCTTCCCCCTGCCCCGCAAGAGCATACCCCCGGTGTTTTGACATTTCAAACGCGGAGTGACCTCTGCGCCCGCTGTGGTGAAGTCCTTTTTGGGTTGCGGTCGGCAGCCCCGCTGTGTTAAAGCTCGTCTTCCCGCCGAGGACAAGGAGATTCGACGGACACGACGACACATCCCTCGCAACGCAATGAAACCCCATAGGAGTAGCAAGCAAAGGATACCGACCTAAAATGGCTCATTTCATAAAACGATTCAACGGCAGCGCACCGACAATGCTGGCAATCATCCTCGCGCTGATCGTCACTGTGAACCTGCGCGGGCAAGCATCGATCTCTGACCTGCGGCCGGCAGCCTTGCGTTGTGAGTACCTCGTAAACCCTTTGGGGATTGACAGCCGGCGGCCCCGCCTCCAGTGGGTGTTGGAATCACAACCCGGCGAGCGGGGTAAAAGGCAAACGGCTTATCAAATCCTGGCCGCCACCAGTGAAGCCGCTCTGCGCGCGGGAAAAGGCGATCTCTGGAACAGTGGCAAAGTGGATTCGAATCAAACGGCCCAGATTCCCTTTGGCGGAAAGCCCTTGCCCTCCCGCCTGCGCTGCTGGTGGAAAGTGCGTGTATGGGACGAGCACGGGAAACCGTCGGTCTGGAGCGAACCCGCCTATTGGTCCATGGGATTGCTCACCCCCGACGATTGGCAAGGGGGATGGATCGGCGGTGACGTCGGCATGGATGATCCCCACGCCGTTTACCTGCGCCGCTTGATGAAGCTCTCCCAACGCCCCACACGCGCCACCGCCCACATCTGCGGCCTGGGTTATTACGAACTTTACCTGAACGGCAAGCGCGTGGGCGACCACGTCCTCGATCCGGCGTTCACCGACTTTGACCGGCGAGTGATGTACGTCACCTACGACGTAAGCGGCCAACTGCTGGCCGGTGCGAATGCCGTGGGCGTGGTTCTGGGTAACGGCTGGTTCCATCCCATCACGCCCGATCTCTTCGGGTTTGAGAAAGCGCCCTGGCGGCAGCCGCCCCGGCTGCTGATCAACATTGATCTGGAATACGCCGACGGCACCCGCGAGACCATCGCTTCCGACCCCTCGTGGAAATGGTCCACCGGGCCTCTGGTGTTTAACTGCGTCCGCGCCGGTGAGACTTACGACGCCGGGCTCGAGATGCCGCGGTGGAACGAGCCCCGCTACGATGATTCATCGTGGAAGCCCGCCCTGCAAGTGGCGCCGCCGAGAGGGCGATTGAGCGCGCAAATGGAGCCCCCCATGCGCGTCACCGAAACCCGCAAACCCGTCAAGCTGAGTGAGCCCAAACCGGGAGTTTATCTCTTCGACCTCGGGGTTATCCTGACCGGCTGGGTCCGCTTTGAGGCGCACGGAGACCCGCGGCAGAGGATCACGCTTGATTACAACGAGGTGCTGAACCCGGACGGCACGCTGGATACGACATATTCCAACACCCACACCTATGGCCGATTTCAGAAGGATGAACTCATCCTTGACCAGCATGGCAACGGCGTGATTGAGCCGCGCTTCACCTATCACGGATTCCGCTATGTGCAAGTATCCGGGCTGAAACATAAGCCGGAGCTGGCGAGTCTAGCGGCGCGCGACGTACACACGGATTGGGAATCCGCCGGGGATTTTTCCTGTTCCAATCCCCAGATCAATAATCTGGAAAAGGCCGTGCGCCGCACCCTCAGCAACTCTGCCCACAGCATTCCCGGCGAAGAGCCCACCCGCGAAAAAATGGGTTGGACCCAGGACGGTCAAAACACAATGGAAGCGGCCGTCTACAACTTCCGCGCCGCTCCGGTCTACACCCAGTATTTGTTCAACATGATCGACGCGCAGGAAGCGAGCGGCCATATTCCGCCGATTGCTCCCACCAATGGCTGGGGACGCACCCGCGCGGACGGCACGGCGCCCCTGTTCTCTGATCCGTGGTGGGGAGGCACGCTTCCCTACGTCGCCTGGAAGCTGTATGAGTATTACGGCGACCAGCGCGTTCTGGAAGAAGCTTACCAACCGATGAAACGCTGGGTGGACTACTTGAGCAGTACCGCCAAGGACCACCTGGTTGACTGGTCGCTGGGCGATTGGTTGGAAATCGGCGCCCGGCCCACGGTGACCGACCACAGCCTTCCCAAGCGCTCGCCGATCATCCAGACCACGACGGCGGGCTATTATTACGCCACCATGGCCGTGGTCCGAGCCGCCGAACTGCTGGGGGAAGCAGATGACGCGCGCAAATACCGGCAATTGGCAGAGCAGATCAAAACCAGTTTCAACCAGCATTTCTTTGACCCGCAGACCGGGCTCTACGCGCGGGATTCGCAAACCAGCCAGGTGCTTCCCCTCTATCTCGACATGGTTCCCGACGGCAAGCGCGACCTGGTGCTCGCACGGCTGATTGAGAACCTGCATCAGCGCAAGGATCACTTGACGACGGGCTTTGTCGGCGTCATGCCCATGCTCCACGGCCTGCCCGACTGGGGCTATGAAGATCTGGGTTACACCGTCGCCATGCAGCAGGACGTGCCGGGCTTTCTCCAGATGATCGCGGATGGGTACAGCACGATGGGTGAGTCGCTCGAAGGCAACTCGGGTTCACGCCATCATCCCTTCGGCGCCTGCATTGGTTCATATCTGTTCCGGGAGATTGCGGGCATCCGCACCGATCCATCGGGACCGGGATTTGAGAAGATCGTCATCCGGCCAGTGCGCGGAAATCTGACCTGGGCCCGGGCGCGATATGATTCCATTCGCGGACCGATTACGAGCGACTGGAAGCGCACAGCGAACCGCTTCGAAATCCGCGTGAGCATCCCTCCGAACACGACGGCCACCGTCTATCTGCCCGCCAAGAGCTCCCAGGTGATCACCGAAAGCGGAAAGCCTCTCGCCCAGGCGCAAGGCGCGAAGTTTCTGCGCATCGATGGCAATCAGGCCCTGGTGGCCATCGATTCCGGCGAATACGCGTTCGTAGTGCAACCGTAAGCAGGCGGGCGGCGCGGGGCTGAGGATTTCCAAGGGGATCGTCGCAAATATAGTGTAGCGCGACCTGTTTTGCAGGTCCGCGGTTCTTCCCGCCCGGGCTCGCCAAGCTCGCCGTCCCGCGTCAGTCTGAGGGTGGGATCAGAGTGATTATCATCACTCGAAAAAGCCGGTGTTCCACGTTTCCCTCGCACAAATCACTCATAAATTCATTGCCCCCGCGAGGTTTGGCTCTGATAGAATCCGGCAGGACAACGGTCTCAGGAGCCCTGGATGACGAAGAAAAAGATTGCCGAACCAGAACCCATCCTCGGCGTGGAAGGACACTTCCACGTCCGCGTGTTAGGCATCGTACTCGCCGGCGGCAAGGGAACGCGGCTCTACCCTCTCACTCAGGAACGCGCCAAGCCCGCGGTTCCGTTCGGAGGCAAATACCGGAAAATCGATTATGTCCTCAGCAATATCATCAACTCCGGAATCAACTCGATTTACGTGCTCACCCAATTCCGCAGCCAGTCGCT